>CANJSR010000027.1 GCA_947476855.1 Acetobacteraceae bacterium | reverse complement strand
AGAGGCACGAGGCCCAGGGCGCGCAAATGCAGGTGGTTTTCGATGCCGCCGAGGTCGCGCAGGCGGTGGTCGAAGAACTCACTGCCGGTGACCCAGATGCCGGCCAGGATGAACCCCCCGGCCACGGCCAGCAGCAGCATCGAGCTTTTGCGTACGCCCAGCGGCAGGGCCTGTTCGGATGGCTGCTGGGCGACGACGACATTGCCGATGCGGGCCTGTTCGAGCGCGGCGATCCCCATCGCCTCGTTCAGTTTGTTGTCGTTGAACTCATAGGCCCGCGCGCTGCTGGAGACGGCGCGCCGCAGTTCGTGCCACTGCACCATGGCATCCTGCAGGCGGCGGAGTTCGGCGGCGATGTCGTCGCGCAAAGTCTCCCGCAAGGTCAGGGCTTCGCGCCGTTCATCGACCTTGGCCTGGATCTGCTGTTGCAGCATGCCGGAGATGGCGCCGATCTCCGAGCGCAGGCGCCGCATGCTCTGATCCTGCGGGCCCAGCGTCGTCTGGGCCGACAGCCAGCGGGCGGCGGCGGAGGCAAGCTGGCCGGCCAGGGTCTGCTGCAGGGCGGTGCCGAAGCTGGACACGGCGAACATCGCCAGTTCCTGCTCCCCACTTTCGCGGGCCTGGGTGAACTGGCGCAAGGCGGCTTCGGCCTGGTCGCGTTCGACACGGGCGGAATCGACCCCGGTCTCGGCTTCCGACAGGCGCTTGATCAGGGTGTTGCGCTGTTCGTCGGGGCTGCTGATGGCGTGCTCACGCTCGAACGTGGCGAGCGCTTCCTCGGCCGCGGCCAGGCGGAGGTTGGTTTCCTGCCGGCGTTCGCGGAAGAAGGTCGCCGCCGTGGCGCCCTGATAGATCGTGCTGCGATGGGCGAAATAGAGATCGAGCAGGGTCTGCAGCAGCGCGCCCGGAACACCGCGTTCGGGCCAGACGACGCGGGCGATGACCACGTTGCTGGTGGGGGGCGAGTCGACGGCCAGCGCGCGGGCGACCGTCTCGATCGCCAGTTCGCGGGGGGTCAGATAGGGTTTCAGGCCGATGCGGATCAGCAGGTCGTCCAGGCCCTCCCGGATTTCGCCCCAGGCGTCGCGCGCCTTTTCCTTGATCCAGCCGAACAGGCCGCTGGGCGGCGGGCGGGTCTTGTTCGTGAGGTCGACCTTGTCGACCAGCCGTTCGATCAGGTCACGGCTGCGGAGCAGTTCCATCTCGCCGCTGCCCAGCCCCGCCTGTCCGCCGACCATCATCTGGCGGTCGGCGATCGTGGTCGGGGCGGGGGCCTGTTCCTGGCCCAGGCGGACCAGCAGGCGGGCCTCGGCGACGTAGCTGTCGCCGCGGATCAGCATGACATAGCCCATGGTGCCGATGATGCTGGCGAGGACGATCAGGATGATCCCCCAGCGCCGCCGGTAGACGATCTCGGCCAGGTCGGCGAGGGAAACCGCCGGCAGCAACCCCCCTTCGCGCTCCGGGCCGACAAATCTCATGCGGGGGGAGCCGAACCCGCGGTGCCTTTGGCGAACCAGGCCGCGTACCAGGCGACCGTTTCGCGCAGGGCTTCGTCGGTCGTCCAGCCGGGGGACCAGGACAGCATCTCCCGCGCCTTGGCGGCGGCGAGGTACTGCATTGGGATTTCCGCCGTCGCTTCCCCCAACACGATCGGGGTCAGGTCGGGGCGGCCGGCCACGCGCAGGATGTGTTCCACCAATGCCAGCACCGAGAGCGGCTGTTCGGCTGAGAAGTTGAAGGCGTGTCCGTGCAAGGCGCTGTCGTCCATCTTTTCCGCCAGCAGAAGATAGGCGCGGACGGCATCGCGGACATAGATGTAATCGCGCACCATGGTCCCGTCGCTGCGGAGCACGGGGCGCTCTCCGTTCAGGGCCCAGCGGACGGTGCCGGGGACGATACGGCTGAAGTTCAGGTCCCGGCCGCCGAAGAAGTTCCCCGCGCGGGTGATGCAGACCGGCAGCCCATAGGTCTTGTGGTAGGTCTGGGCCAGGATGTCGGTGCAGCTTTTCGACGCGTCATAGGGATGGCGGCCGTTCAGCGGCATCGTCTCGTCATAGGGCAGCCGGTCGACCTCTCCGTACGCCTTGTCGGACGACGCGACGACGATCCGCTTCACCTGCTTGCCGAGTTCCCGGCAGGCATCCAGCACATGCCAGGTGCCACGGATATTCGCCTCGAACGTCGAGCGGGGGTTGCGGAGCGCGGTGCCGACGATGGGCTGGGCGCCGAGATGCAGGACCGTATCGGCCTCATGCTCATTGATGGCGCGCAGGACGACCTCGTACTCCTCCAGCGCGCCCTCGACGATGAAGTCGGGCACGATGGTCGGGTCATCCTCTCCGAAGCGACGGGAGCGGTCGCGCACCAGGCCGATCGTCGTCGCACCCAGGGCGTTCAGTTCCTTGGTCGTCCAGGAACCGAGGAAGCCGCTGCATCCGGTGATGAACACACGCCGCCCCGCCCAGAAGGCGGGGCTCGGGTCGGACGAGAGGCTCATGCCGCGGCCGGCTGGTTGGACAGCCACGGAAGCTCACCGGAGGCGAACACGGCCTCCATCTCCTGCTGGTCCTTGTAGGTGTCCATCGACTTGAAGAAACCCTTGTGGCGGAAGGCCGATAATTGCCGGTTGGCGAGCAGGGCCGGGAACACGTCGCGTTCCAGGTTCTCTCCCTGCCAATGGTTGAAGATGGCCTTGTTCATGACAAAGAAGCCGGCGTTGATCCAGTATTCCTGAAGCACGGGCTTTTCCTGGAAGCGGGTGATGTGGCCGTCTTCCTCCATTGACACGGTCCCGTACTGGGAGCGCAGCGGGACGCAGGTGATGGTGCCCAGGCTGCCGCTGCGATGATGGAAATCGACCAGCTTCGTCAGCGGCACGTCGGAGATGCCGTCCGCGTAGGTCGCCATGAACGTATCGCCGAGCAGGTGGCGGCAGTTGAGGATGCGCCCGCCGGTATCCGTGGTGGCGCCTGTATCGACGACCTGCACGTTCCATCCGGTTACGCGGTTGGCGAAATAGTCCATGATCACTTCCTTTCGGTATCCAACCGAAAGAATGAAATCCTTGAACCCCTGCGCGGCATACAGCTCCATCACGCGGACCACGACGGGCTTGCCGCCGACCGGCATCATGGGCTTCGGCAGGTATTCCGTAAACGGATAGGCGCGTGTTCCAGATCCACCGGCGAGGATTACGACTTGCATGCTGGGCCTCCGTTCAATCCGATGATGGTGTTGAGAGTGCGGCGCGGGGTTCTAGAAGGCTCGGTCACCGATGAACCCCTTGGAAACGGTACGGGCGAGGATGTCGAGGTCGGATGCGATCGACCAGTTCTCGACATAGTGAAGATCGTATGCCAGGCGGCCTTCGGCTTTTTCCATGGTATCCACCAGGCCGCGATAGCCGTTGATCTGCGCGAGACCGGTGATGCCCGGCTTCACGCGGTGGCGCGCGGCGTAGTGACGGACCGCCTTGTGGTAGTGGACGCCATTGACCCGCATTTCGACGGGATGCGGCCGCGGGCCGACCAGCGACATGGTTCCCGCCAGCACATTGAACAGTTGCGGCAGTTCATCGAGGCTGGTCGCGCGCAGGAAGCGGCCGAGGCGTGTGACCCGCGGGTCGCCCGGGATGGTGGCGCGCGCGCCGGTCAGGTCGCCGCTTTCCCAGTACATTGTACGGAATTTAAGAACCATGATCGGCTTGTTCGCATATCCAAAGCGGCGTTGCCGGATCATCACCGGGCCACGGCTGCTGAGACGGATCGCGATCGCAATCATGCCCATGACTGGTAACATGACAAACGTTAATACAAGGCCGAGCGTGAGGTCTTCGAAGCGCTTTGTGAGGGCGGACCAGTCTCGGAGGGGGTGGCGGGACAAAGCAACCAGACGCTGTCCGCCCAGTGTCACGACGGCGTCCGGCATGGCGGGGAGCAGGGATGCATCGGTAAGGACATCGAGGGGGAAATCCCGCATGGCGTCGACGATCGGCGCCAGATGACGGTACCCGTCCCGGGGCAGGCATACTATGACACTCGTCACATCGAGTGCGGGCAGGGTCGCTTCCAGTTCGGCCGTGATCGCATCGATGTTGCCGTCAGCGATCGGCACCTTGATAGAGTCGGCGACGATGATCCTGCCGGCGCGCGTGGCGTCGCGAAGCCGTTCCGTCATGCGATCGACCGCCGGACCCGTACCGATCAGAACGACGCTGGTGGCATGGTGTCCGGTGGCCCGGATGGCCCGAAGACGGCGGGTGGCCAGCAGGCGGAATCCGGCCAGCGCGAGCGTGCCGGAGACCAGGGCCATGGTGGCGAAGCCGGCCGTGAACAACGGATTTCCGCCCGCGATGGCCCAGGCGAAACCGAGGATGGCGGTCAGGGCCAGCGGCCAGGTCGCGAGCGTCACGGGCAGGCCAGGCAAGGGCGGCGCGGAACCATTCCGGCCATAGGCGCCGGCGACGCCGTTCACGACCGTGAAGGCCAGGATGGTCGCCAGGACAATGACCGAAATCCGGAATATTCCCGTCTCGATTTGAAAAGCAATCGCGGAAAAAAGCAACGAAACGACGCATGCCGCCGTGTCAGCCGCGATCAACCATCCAGCCGCAACCATATGAAAGGGTGCACTGGTATGCGTATCAATCTTGCGTAGGGATACGAAATGATTTGTATTCTGGAAGGGTGGGGGGTGAAGAACCTCGGCGGATGATCTGGTCGGCACGGAAACGTCTGAGGCATACCCTTGTGACTGCATCACGTTACCTGTTGCCATAACGGACATAAAAAAACACGCACGTGCTTCTTCATCTTTATCGAGACCGTGATATTCGCTTTGTCCACCTGTGCGGGGATGTTAACCATTCATGCGTAAGGGTCAAGAAAACATTAACGGGTCACAGGACATGAGCGAGGCTGCCACCGAGGGTTCCGGCGATCCGCGGACCATTGATCCGCCTTTCGTCGCGTCTGCTCGCGATGGTTGTGTGCACTTCGATGTTGTTTCCAATCTCAATTATCAATTCCACCCGGGCGCGGATGGCACTTCCATGTTTTGGGACCGCATCGATGAGTGAAGCGGAAGGCGCCGACGCTCGCCACAGGACCCTCCGGCGCAGCAGCGTCGCCAATCTTCTCCTCAAAGGCCTCGGCGTTGCCGCCGCGCTCGGCTCTCAGATTGTCCTGGCCCGCTGCCTTCCCTTGCAGGAGTTCGGTGAATACGCGGCGATGCTGGCGCTGAGCACCACCCTCGCCGTCATCGGCAGCGGCGGACTGGCCTTGGCCTCGGTGCGCTTCCTGCCGGCCTATCGTGACGCGCGGGACTGGCCCGCCTTCTCGGGCTATGTCCGGGAGGCGGCGATTCGCTCGGCCGTCCTCGCGTCCTTGATCGCGGCGGCCGCGGTGGCGATCGCCGCCGCGATTCCCGCCCTGCGTTCCTGGGTGCCGGTGCTGCTCGCCAGCATCCCACTGACGGTGCTGCTGTGCCTGGCCGGGCTGCTGGTGGGCGTCCAGCAGTCGATTCGCCGGCCGCTGCAGGCCGAAACCTTCAACAACCTGCTGCGCCCGATCGTGCTGATGGGGTTCATCGGCGGCCTGGTCTGGTCAGGCGGACCCGCCGATGCCGCGACCGCGCTGCTGCTGACCGCGGCGGCCGTGTTCGTGACGCTGGTCCCGGCCTGGATCGTCGTCCGCCGAATCATACCGATCGTGTCCGCCCGGATGGCGCGCCGCGAGGACAGGCGGCTGTGGATCGCCTCGGGCATTGGGTTCCTTGTACCCCTGGTCGCCGCTTCGGCGATCGAGCGGATGGATACCATCTTCCTGGGCCTGCTGGCCGGGCCGGATTTGGCGGGCATCTACAGCGTGGCCGCGCGCCTCGCCATCCTGATCGGCTTCGCCACCGCCGCGGTGAACGCCATGCTCGGCCCCATGGCGGCCGAGTTGATCGGGCGGAAGGATCAGGACGGGCTGCGGCAGTTGCTGGCCAATGGGTCCCTGCTGAATACCGGCCTCAGTCTGCTGGTCGCGGGCGGACTGCTGGTGATGGGGCCATTGCTGATGCGGCTGTTCGGCTCGGTCTTCGTCGATGGGGCCGAGGCCATGCGGATCCTGATGGTCGGCCAGTTCATCCAGGCGATGCTGGGCGGCGGTGGGGCCATGTTGGCGATGTCGGGCCACAATGGCGCGCTGGCCGCGTTGATGGCCGTTTCGGTCGCGTTCCACGCCATGCTCTGCGTGCTGCTGATCCCGCCCTTCGGTCTGATCGGCGCGGCGATCGCCACGACCACGACCCTTGGTCTCAGCGGCCTCATCCAGGCCTTCATGTCGTACCGTCTGCTCGGCGTTGATCCGTCGATCCGCGCGGGGCTGCTGCTATGGCGCCGGCCCCGCACCGCCGCGCCGACGGGACTGGTTCCATGATCGCCCGCCTGGTCCTGGCGCTGTTCCTGGTTCTGCTGACCATGGGCGCCGCCCTGGCCCAGGCCTGGCCCCGAAACGCTGATTTCGCGGAGGGCGGCAATCCCCCCGCGCAATGGTTCCTGGATCCGGAGGCCGAACCGAAAGGCCGGATCACTGTCACCCAGACGCCGGCGGGTCCCGTCCTTGAACTGTTGCCCAATGCGCGGAACACCCCCAGTGAGAAGCCGTTCGGCCTCGGCCAGTTGCTGCCGGCGGCGCCGTTTCGAGGACGGGAGGTCACGCTTTCAGCCTCTCTGAGCGGCACCGGCGGGGCGAGCGCCGTCATCGGCCTGGTGGTGCTGCGGAAGGGCGGTGGTGCCGATTCGATCCAGATCCGCGACGACGGCGCCACCGATCTGACCGTCCGACAGGAACGGCTGACCGTGCCGGACGACCGCGCGATCGAGGGGTTGATCCTGTTCGTCGTGGCCGAGGGCACAGCCGGGGTGGCGCGGATCAAGGGCGTCTCGGTGGTGGCAGGCGCGGGTGCGGCTGCCGCGGACCCGGCACCGACGGCCCGTTCGGCGGACTACGCAGCCAGCGTGCGGGTCGATACCAGCCGGGTGGTCCGGGAAATCCCCCGGGGGATCTTCGGCACGAACATCGAGGTCATTCGCGATGCCAACGGGTTGTGGGACAGCCGCAACCAGCGGATCGATCCGGCCTTGACCGCGTTGGCGCGGGACATGCGCCTGAGCCTGGTGCGCTTCCCGGGCGGGGTCTGGTCGGATGCCTATGACTGGCGCCATGGCGTCGGGCCGATGAACCAGCGCGCGACCACGCCCACCCACCCGGGCGCCGAGGAGAAATACCGCCACGTCTTCGGCACCGATGAGGCTTTGGCCTTTGCCCGCGACATCGGCGCCGGCCTGCTGGTCACGGTGAACGCCGGCACCGGCACGCCCGAAATAGCCGCCGACTGGGTGCGCTATGTGAATGGCGCAGACGGTAAATCCCCCCGCGCCGGCCGCGTCGCGTACTGGGAGATCGGCAACGAACTCTACATGAAGGAGGACATGTCGGGTGGCCACATGACCCCCGAGCGCTATGCCGACCGGGTACTGGCCTTCTCCCGCGCCATGCGCGCGGTCGACCCGTCCATCCGCATCGCCGCGATCGGCCTGCGGAACTATGGCCGCTACCGCTTCGCCGATCGTGACGACTGGAATGAGGTCGTGCTGCGCCGAGCCGGCGCCGAAATCGACCTGCTGGCCATCCACAACGCCTATTCGCCGCTGGTCGGCGACGGGAAGGGCTTCGATCCGGCCGATGTCTATGCCGCGATGTGGGCCGCGCCGACGCTGATTGCCCGGAACCTCAAGGACACCTGGCGGGACGTGGAGCGATTCGCGCCCACCCGCACCGGCGCCATCAGCCTGGCGATCACGGAATGGGGGCCGCTGTTCGCCGTCTCCCCCGGATCGCCCTGGATCGATCACGTGAAGACCTTGGGATCGGCGGTGTTCGTTGCCTCCGTCCTGAAGGTGTTTGCCGAGGACCCGCATGTCTCGGTGGCCAACTTCTTCAAGCTGAACGAGGCGTCGTTCATGGGCTGGATCGGTCGCGCGGGCAGCGGCTGGGCGCCAACCGCACCCTATCACGCGTTCCGCATGGTCTCGACGGGAATGGAGCCGAACCTGCTGCCGGCCACCGTGACCGCACCGGGTTTCAACAGCCGGACCGTTGGATTCGTGGATCGCGTGAGCGGGGTGCCGACGCTCGATTCATTCGCGACCCGATCGGCGGACGGCAGGGCGGTGACCGTGCTGCTGATCAACCGCCACGTCAGCGCGGCGGCCGCCGTCACGGTGGCGCTGGACGGGATCGGCGGTGCGGCGTCGGTGCGGGGGCAGACGCTGACCGGTGCCTCGGTCGATGCCAATACCGGCACTGAGCTGCCCCGCGTCCCTGGTTTGAACTGGGCTCGACAGAAGCAGATGGAGAACGGGGGGCGCTTCGACCGCGGCGCCCCGGCGGAAATCCGCATCGAGACCGCCGATCTGCCCGCCTCCGGATCGGTGCTGGCGCGCGTGCCGCCGCACTCGATCACGCTGTTACGGTTCCAGGACGTGCGGCCGTGACGCCGTTCGTCCTGTTCGTCGTACCGACGTTCAACCGGGCCGCCGATCTGCCACGCACGCTGGGGGCCATCGCGGCGCAGCGGTGGCCGTCGGATCGGATGGCGATCCTGGTGGTCGACAACTCTTCCACCGACGACACGTCCGATGTGCTTGCCAGGCTGGCGGCCGAACTCCCGTGCCGGCTGGATCATCTGCGGAAGGCGCCCGAGGGACCGACCGTCGCGCGAAACCTGGGCATGCGGGCCGGACGGGATGGCCTGGTCGCGCTGGTGGACAGCGATGTGGAACTCGATCCCGGCTGGATGGCGGCGGCGGTGGCCGCGTTGCAGGCCGATCCTCGGATTGCCCAGGTCGGCGGGAAGCTGGTTTTCGCCCATGACCGGTCGATCCTGAACAGCTATGGCGGTGCGATCAGCCCGCTGGGGCTCGCATGGGATGCGGCGGAGGGCGAAGCGGCCGATGGCTTCACAACGGCGGCCGATGTCCCATGGATCAATACCGCCGCCGTGCTGGTTCGCCCGGAGGCGCTGTTGGGCATTGGCGGCTTCGATGAAGCCTTCTTCTACGGCTACGAGGAACCGGACCTGGGGCTGAGGCTCTCCATCGCCGGCTGGCGTTCGGTCGTCGAGCCTGGCGCGGTCGCGATCCATCACACCGGCACACGGATTGGTGAAAGCTCCGCCCAGATTGTGTTTCATTACACCAAAAACCGCTTCCGTACGGGCATCAAGGTGCTGGGTCCGTTGCGGTTGATGGCGTTCCTGGCGGCGAACATCGCCTACGGCCTGCTGGACGCCGCGCTGCATCCCCCCCGCGCCACCCGTCTGCGCGCGATGATGTGGAACGTCGTCCACCTACCGGAGACCTGGGCATTGCGTCGGCGTGCCCAGGCGGCGCGGACGGTCCCCGACCGGCAGGCCCTGGCACTCGTTTCGACGCGGTTGTTCCCTCCACGTCGGCTGGCCGGGCTGCGGCGCCGTCCCGTATCGGGCAACGCGATTGTGCGGACATCGGCCGATGACCGGGTGGCGCCATGACGCCGCTCGTGACGGTCATCGTTCCGACCCATGGCCGGCCGGTTCTGCTGGGTCATCTGCTGCGTTCCCTGCTGGCGCAGACATGGCCGGCTGATCGCGTTGAAATCATTGTCGTTCACAATGACTCTCCCGACGACACCGAACGCGTCGTGACCGAGATCGCCGCGGCCAGCGCCGTGCCGATCGCATATCACCGAACGCATTTCAGCGGCCCCGGCCCGTCTCGGCAGTTCGGCGCGGATCGAGCCAAAGGCAGCATCCTGGCCTTCATCGATGACGATTGTCAGGCGACGCCGGGGTGGATCGCGGCGGGTGTGGCGGAACTGGCGAAAGGCTTCGGGCTCGTGCAGGGCCGCACCTTGCCCAACTCCACGCAGCCGCGCCGCTTCCTGGAAAAGACCGTTTCGGTGACGGGTCCGACGCCGTATTTTGAAACCTGCAACATCTTCTATGACACGACGGTCTTCCGCTCGGTTGGCGGCTTTCCGGCGGCATTCCGCGATCGGTTCTACGCCGAGGACACCGCCCTTGGCTGGACCCTGAAACGCGCTGGCCACGCCACGGGCTTTGCCGCCGATGCGCTGGTGTACCACGAGGTCTTCGCCGTGTCGTTCCGGTCATGGCTGATGGAACCGCGGAACATGCGCCACTGGCCTTTTCTGTCCCGCTCGTTTCCCGAATTGCGTCGGGAATTGTTCCTTGGCGTGTTCCTGAGCAAGCTGACGGCGGCATTCGACCTTGCGGTGCTGGGCGCGATCGTCGGTTGCCTGCTGCATCCGATCGGGTTCGTATTGATCCTGCCATACCTCTGGGTCCGGCTGTACGAGCGTGGGCGGTTCCGCGCGCCGCATGTCCTGATCGCCCGCCTGATATTCGGCTTGCCGCGCGCGGTGGTCCTGGCGTTCACGCTTGTGGTCAATTCGTTCCGAGCGCGGAGGCTGGTGATTTGACCGACCGGAAGTTGTCCGTGTTGCTGACGCATGAACACTATCTGCCTGACATGCGTGGGGGCGGGGAGTATGTCGTGCATCGCACCGCACGCGCATTGCAGGCACGGGGCATGCAGGTTCGGGTGCTCACAACCGGCGATCCGGCGATCACCAGCCATGATGGCGTTGCCACGGAACGGCTGCCGGTCAGCCGCTATCGCCTGGCCCTGCAAAGCGCGCGGATCGCCGAGGCAGCGAAAGATGCCGATCTGATCCAGACCTTTACCTATCACGCCAGTCTGCCATCGCTGTGGGCGGCCCGTCGTCTGGGTATTCCCGTCGTGTGCGAGGTCCTGGCGCTGTTTGGATCGACATGGCAAACGATGCGCGGGCCCGTGGTGGGACGGGCCTTTCAGCAATGGGAACGGTTCCTGCTCACCCGTTGCTATGATCGCTTGAGTTTTCTGAGCGACTCCTCCCGCGCGCTGGGTCTGGCCATGGGGGCTGACCCGGATCGCAGTGTGGTCAATGCACCGGGCATCGATCATGACCGCCTGAGGTCGGCCGAAACACGGGAAAGATTCGTGCTGTTCGCCGGAAAGCTCGATGCCCGCAAGGGAATCCATCATCTGTTCGCGGTGGCGCGGGCCTTGCCCGACATCCCATTCCAGGCGGTTGGATGGAGCGATGAGATCGACGCGCTGCGTGCCAGTGCACCGCCGAACCTGACGATCATCAACGATCAAGGCAGCCCCGCTTATGTCGATCTGCTGAGCAGGGCATTGATTTTGTTGGCTCCGTCATATGCCGAGACCTTCGGGGTGGTCGTTGCGGAGGCAATGGCTTCCGGTTGCGCGGTTGTTTCCAGTATCGACACGCTGTCATTTGAAGGCACACGGGTGGCCCCGGGGGATGAGCCCGCGATGATCGCGGCGGTGTCTCACCTTTGGGCTGACCCGGAGGGCACAACAGCCATCGGGCGACGCAATTGCCAGGCGGCTTCGGCCTTTACCTGGGACGCCCATATCGATCGCCTGACCGAACTCTACCGGACGGTTCTGCCGGAACCGCGCATTCTCACGCCATAAGGAACGATCCGTGCGAGTCGCATTGTATCATCCATGGGTTTATCTCAAGAGCGGGCTTGAACGAACGCTGCTCGAAATCCTGCGCCGGTCGCGTCACGACTGGACGCTCTACACGAGTCATTATGATCCGGAAGGCACCTATCCCGAGCTGCGTGAGATTCCGATCGTCGAGTTGTCACGGGTTTCCGTACGGCGCACCTATGGGTCGGTCGCGCAAGGCGCGCTGACACTGGCAACCTGTCGCCTCGATCCCTCGGACTTTGATGCACTCGTCATCTCCTGCGACGGGTTGGGTGATCTGCTGAATTTGCGCAATACCGCGAAGCCGTCACTGTGCCTGTGCTTTACGCCGTTGCGGGCAACCTTTGATGAGGAGTATCGCGCGCGTCTGCTGGAGCGGACAGGATGGATGCGGCCCTTTGCGCTGATGGCGGAGACAGCATTTCGAATCGTTGATAGGATCTGCTGGCGGCGCTACGCCCATGTGGTGGCAATCAGCGATACGGTGCGCGACCGGATCGTGACCGGCGGACTGTATCCGCGCGACCAGATAGAAATTCTGCGCCCTGGCATTGATGGTGCTCGGATCAGTGCTTCCGCCGACTTTGATCCGTATTTCCTGGTGGCGGGCCGGATCATGTGGACCAAGAATGTTCAACTGGCCATTGAGGCTTTCGCGCTTGCTCGTCCGAATCTCCCCGACGGTTTCATGTTGAAGATTGCCGGCATGGTGGATACGAAAAGCGCACCCTACTTCGCTGACCTTCAGGCCAGAGCGAAGGAGATTGGAGGCATTGAATTCATCATCGGGCCAGAGGATGCCCGGATGCGCGAGCTCTACGACCGTTGTTCAGCGCTGCTGTTCACGGCCTTCAATGAGGATTGGGGCCTGGTGCCGGTTGAAGCAATGGCCGCGGGCAAGCCTGTGATCGCCGTCGATGCTGGCGGTCCGCGCGAAAGCGTCTTGGATGGCGTGACCGGTTATCTTGAACCTGACGATCCCGCTGCCTTTGCGCGTCGGATGGTGAGCCTGGCTGGCGATCCCGTGCTGGCGCGTAAACTCGGGGCCGCGGCGGCCGAGCGCGCACATTTGTTCACATGGCAGGCCTTTGTCGCGGGGTTGGATGACGCGGTGGATCGGATGGTAGCAAAGCAGAACTAAATCCTGCCGCGCGATCAGTTGCAATGCGGTCCAATCCAACGATCGATCAGGAAGTGGTCGACATTTTCCGGCGTTGCCGTCTTGGTGGCGCCGGCGGCGCGCAGGGCTTCGACGATCTGATAACGGGATGAATAGCCTGGGTCGTCGACCACGGTCTCGGGGAGGCCGCGGGTGACGACCCAGACTTCGGACGCTCCGTTCAGTACCGAGCACAGAGATGCTGGGTTCAATAGTGGCGCTTTCGCCAGGCGCGAGGCCGCGAACTGCTCCATTACGGCGGTTGGCGGGGCCACGATTACCCTCGGCGTATCGCCAAGCGCGCGCATCGGGATCTCGAGTGCGATGGCCGCAAACGCCCCTTCTGTCACGACGATGACGGAATCGTTGCCTACGCGTCCGTGCAGGGCGGCGGCGACATTGGGCCACTGCTCCTTTCTGATCGCCAAGGACTGGTAGTTGACGACGCCGATCGCTTGAAGGACCAAAAGCACTCCCCCTACCGCCAGGAACGCTGGCTTCGGCAGATTGCCGGTCGCAACGGAAATCACGACAAGAAGTGGTGCCAGCAGGAACAGAACGGTTCGATCCAACAGGATCGGTACAACGTTACTGACCAGCGGCAACGCCAGTCCGGAGACGACGAGCATGGCCAGCAGGCCGAGCAGGGCGGGGTTGCGGTGGCGAACCGCGATGAAGGCGGCGAATGCCATGAGTGTCGCATATACACCCCCCGCTACATTCGAAACCCCATGCAAAAACGGCGCAACAAGCGCTCGGCCGTACAACCTGGCGGTCTCGAGGACATCCGGTTCGTCAATCCAGCGGTCCACGAATTGCGGTTGTAAAAGATGAGATACCGCATGGATGATCGGCATGAGGCCGACCAAGCCCGTGACGCCGTCGGCAGCGATCACGAGGATCAGAGCACTGCGTGGACCGAGTGATCCGAAGCAAGCCGTAATGAAAAGACAGGCGTTGAGGCCCAACAGAATGAACGGCGCGGTGCCATGCAGCCATAACATGCTCCCCTGAACCAGGCCGAGCAACAGGACCTGGCCTAGTGCGTATCGGTTCACTGCACTGTGCAAACCCAGGCGAATGACCAACAGGAGAGCTAGAGTGGCAGGCAAGAACAGCAGGGTATAAGTGCGCGCGTCCTGAGACAACCGGATGTGTGTTGTTGCGAGAGCCAGCAATCCAGCGGCGAGCCATGCCGCCCGCGCGCCCGCGATGTCTCGGGTTGCTAGCCATAGCGGAATGATCGCAAGTGCGCCAACGACTGCTGATAAAAGGCGAAGGGGCACAATCTGCAATCCAAACAGCCCGCCCCATATCTTCGCGATGACGTAGTAGCCGGCGGGGCTTGACTCTAACCGAGCCATCTCCCCAAAAAGGTCGTTGAAGTTGAGTCTGGCGATACCGATGGTAGCGGCTTCATCGAACCAGACTGGATCGTAGTTGATACGATAAACCCGCACAAGGAATGCCAGTCCGCACAGCACCGAGAGTGCGAACCAGGTGGTCCGGTTGGACGATGGACGTTCCATGCCGGAACTGGCGGGCTGTGAGGCTACGAACATGTTTGCGTGGTTATCGGCCATGGTTGGAAGGACGCTTGTGAGTGCTGCACCATGGTAAGAATTGCTTATTTTGGTGAAAAAATCTAGATTTGCCATCTGCCCGCCCGGCCAATTCTGCTTTGGGCAATTCATTGTATTATAATCGATATCGCAATCCTGAAGTAAGTTGTAGCGGATTACGGCCTTGTGTCACGCACTCTTTTTGACCAGTCAGCCAGGACGTCCACAAGAGTTGTTTGCCATGGGATCCGGGGCTGCCAACCGAGCATCGCACGGGCCTTGGCGGAGTCTCCGCATGTTATCGAAAGATCGCTTGGGCGGAGCAGTGATGGATCGACTCTGACTTCAACCTTCAAGCCTGCGAGTGACAGCAGGTCATCAAGAATATCACCAATCCGCCGCGGTTGTCCGGATGAAAGATTGAAGATGGTGCCTGATTCGAGAGTGTCGCGATGCTGGATGCATGCGATGTATCCCGCGCACACGTCCCTTACGTCGAGGAAATCTCGTTGCGCGTCCAGGTTGCCGACAGTGACGATCGGCGGCTGGAGCCCGCATGCTATGGACGCGATATGGCGCGCGAAGGCTGGGACGACAAAAGCCGTGCTCTGACCGGGACCGGTGTGGTTGAAGGGACGGACACGGACAACACGCAGGCCTTGATCCGCCATGACCCCGAGTGCAAGGTCTGCGGCGGCCTTCGTTGCTCCATACACATTCAATGGGGATAAAGCCGCGCATTCCGTAAGGGCATGACCGGGCCTGAAGCTGTTCCCATATGCCTCGGCGCTGGAAGCGAGTAGGAGAAGGCAGTCTGGTACCTGATCGCGTATCGCATTCGCCAGGTTAAGTGTCCCGCGGAGGTTGATTGCCCATGCATCTGCCTCCCGGTCTCGTGCGGCTTGCACCGTGGAAACCGCGGCCAGGTGGATACAAATGTTGGGCTTGGCTTCCCGGACCATAGCGTTGATCGCGTCAGCGTCGCGGATTTCAACCCGCGGTGTAGAAATCGTTGCGTACGGAAATTGTGAGCGTAACGCTGAGCAAAGATGCAGGCCGACAAAGCCTGACGCACCGGTCACAAGGATTGTTCGAGGCTGTTCGGGCATCCCGGTATCAGGACCGCTGGGTGTGACGATCCGTGTCCGCCTGGACCATCTCGGCAATTAGTTGCTCCAAAGATGTTGTGGGTTGCCATCCAAGAGACTGTTGTGCCTTCGTCGCGTCCCCGCAAAGGTAATCCACTTCTGCGGGACGTAGGGCCTTGGGGTCGGTGCGGACGTGGTCGCGCCAATTCAGGCCGGCGATCGAGAACGCAAGTTCACACAGGTCACGAACCGAGGCGCTGCGGCCAGTCGCGACCACATAGTCGTCAGCCTTGTCCTGCTGGAGCATCATCCACATGGCGCGCACATAGTCCCGAGCATGGCCCCAATCCCGGCGCGCGTCCAGGTTGCCAAGGCGCAGTTCCGTTGCAAGACCCAGTTTAATTCTGGCAACGCCATCCGTGACCTTACGGGTCACAAATTCAATACCGCGCAGGGGGCTTTCGTGATTGAAGAGAATCCCGGAAGATGCGTGCATCCCGAAACTCTCACGATAGTTGATGGTCATCCAGTGAGCGTAGAGTTTGGCGGCGGCATAGGGGGAGCGCGGGTGGAAGATGGTCTGTTCGTTCTGCTGACGGTCACGTACCTGGCCAAACATTTCGGATGATGACGCTTGATAAAACCGTGCTTCCGGATGGACCAGCCGGGTGGCTTCGAGCATGTTGACAGCCCCGAGGCCTGTGACCTGCCCGGTAAGGATGGGCTGGTTCCAGGACGTCGCGACAAAACTTTGTGCAGCGAGATTATAAATTTCGTCTGGTTTATGATCCTTGATCGTCCGCATCAGGCTTGAGATATCGATCAGATTACCATCTATCAATTCGACATCGTCAAGAATGCCGAGCCATCGGAGGCGCTCTCCGACGACGTCGGAGGAGGCGGAGCGCCGCATCAGTCCGAGGACCTTATAGCCCTTTTGGAGCAGGAGTTGCGCCAGATAGGCACCGTCCTGGCCCGTGATGCCAGTGATGAGACATGTACGCATGATGATCTTATGCGTCTCAAACGCGCGTCATGCAACCATTAACATGATCTGCCCGCAGACTGAGTTTCGTAATCGGTCGCCAATCGCTTGTCTGATGGCGTGGCCTATTTTGTGACCCTGGTGGCGGACGGTGTCGGCGTATACTCCAGATCCTTCATCGTGGCGTTCAGGAGTTTGCCGGTAAGGGCCTTGGGCACGGGCAATCTGTTTTGTGTCTGCTTGCCGTCATCATCTGTATAGACTTCTCCGACTCCCTTGCGCTCAAACGACAGAGAGGCAACGTTTGAGCCAGAGATCGCAATCGCTCCGGTCTTGAGATTCCCGCCGGCAAGTTTCAGGTTCATGCTGGCGACGTTCGCGTAAAGGCTGGAGACAGTGGTGGATATGGCGGGAACGGCGTCGCTGACGATGTCGATCGCGAACCCGGATTCGTTTGGCCCGCCGCCACCGAGGATCAATGAACCCGCGTTGCCCAGTGCGATCTCGCTGCTGCCTGGCAATTCGAGGTGGATGTCTACGTTACCAAAAAACAGATTGCTGACCAACGCGGTCTTTGTTGGTTCATCAGATGCCTTCATCCCAGGGGACTGCCGGACAAGGGTACTTAGTTTTACCCAGCCGGTTTCCGCGAGCGTGCCCTCTGCCTTGTTCAGATCCCACCAGATTGGATCGGCTCCCGTGATGTTCAGTTGCAGTTGGGGCGGACGAATGCGCGGTGGATCGTGATCCACGTCGAGTGTCCCGGGGCGCACGTAGTTCAGGCCAACCGCGGCGTCGGCCAGGTAGCCGGTGCTTTCATCTTCTACCTGTTCAAAATTGACCTGACCGTTCTCGACCTTTACCACAATATTGTAGGGCCCAGCGACATAGGCACCGACACGCGCAATGCCGCCGTTCAGATACAATTCCATCGTAAAATTGATGTGTCCATTCAGCTTGTCCAGCAGTGACAGATCGGGACCGTAGGTGAGGGGACTCTTGCCGGTTGGGGCGGGGGAGGCGGCTCCGCCCATATTAAGTACGTCATCAATATGGAAATCAGCTTCCTCAACAATCACGAGCGGCACGTTGATCTTGCCCTCCGGTGTTCGCGAGAAGGCGGGCGTTCCGTCCTTAGATGCAGGCAGTGTCGCTTTGTGGATGTCAATCCCGATGCCCTTCTTGGCGTCCGTGTAGGACAACCCGCTGACCTCCAAGGCCTCGAGCGACATTCCGGTCTTGTCTTTGCGGAACCCTCGCAGAACGACCTTGGGGTCCTTTCCGGGATTCAGGAAACTCACCTCGAAGCCCGCGGAACGCAACTTTGCCAAAGTTGGGTGTTCCGCAGTCTTGGCCGAGGATTTTCCCGCCACGGGGTCGTCGAGGAGCGCGCCACGGATGTTTTTGGCCGTCAGTGTATCGAGGGCGATGACAGTATCAGCCGCACCGAAAAATCCGATGTTGAAGTTGGCAACCTTAGCATCGAGTGTATCGATGACCGCGCTGCCGAGATCCGCGCCGATACCCCTCAGGTCGGTGTCGACGATATTGAACTTGCCGAACATCGCCCAGGCTTCGTTCGGCTTGATGATGAAGCCCGCGCCCGACCCATCACTATCGCTCAACGTCAGGTCCGTCAGTGTGCTCGGCCGGCTGGATGGCAATGTGATCCGTATTTCGCCGTCTTCGGTTGGGACACGGATTTTCATGCCGGTCATAGCCACGGTGCCGATCCGGAAGCTGTTCAGGACGATACTTTCAAATGGAAACTCATTTGGTTTGCGCTTGGCCTCGGGTGTGCGGTTTGGCAGGGCGGTCACATCAACGGTCGTGTCGAGCAGGTGAATGGTATTGCCTCGCTCGACATCGACGATGGCGGCTCCAACATCGGCATGGAGATGGTCCAGGCTGATAAGCGGCAGTTTGATCGCGGGGGCGGAGATGCGACCGCCGGGAGAGATGGTGACATCACCTGTATCGAAATTTGTCAGAGATCCGCCAAAGGTGGTACGTTCATCGGCTTCTCCCGCCTTCGGAACGGGTCCCTTGGCGCCTTCGACGCCGAACGTTGCGCCACGGAGCCGGAGCTTCTGTGTCGCATCCTTGTATCCTTTGGCACCAGGCAGTAGTTCCACGTGCAAGGACAACGATCTTGCATTGAATTTCGCGTCGAGGTCGCCTTTGGTCAGATGGCTGTCCGCGGCGATCCCGGCGAGGTCAGCGGTGATACGGCCATCCGACGCGAAGCTGGCGCTCAGGGCCTGGGTGTTCAATACATTGGCAAGGACAAGGCCGCTGGCGGTCGACGCCTTGGCGTGCAAGCCCTTGGCGCTGCCAAAGCCTGCGGTGCCGCCGCGAATAAGCATGGCGTCGTTATCGCTTTTGCCGAAGTCCACATCAACGCCATTCGCGTGAATGCCGAGTAAGCTGCCGGAGGTCAGGGTCAGCAGGAAGCCCGAGGTCAGGTTCCGGTACTCGATTCTCTCGCCGGCAATTTCATCGATCTTCAACGACGTGATATGAACTTTCGCCATGCGTCGGTCTGCGGTTGCGGGATCAACCGCGGTCTTGGGTTCCGTTTCACCCTGCCGTTCAAGAATAGGTGTGTCTATACGCGCGGTCATGGCGATGTTCTTCAGAGTACTGGTGCCGCGCCCCCATATTCCGGTGTTCCCGCTGTAGTAACGGAAGTCTGTCAAGGAGAGGGTGTCTATCTGGAAGCCATCAAGGCTGATGTGATCGAGCGCGTAGGTCAGGCTGCCGCGAATGGGACCTGTGCTCAGCTTTTCGACGCCAGCCTGGCCGCCGGCCTGAACGGCCATGCCTTGGTCATTCGGCAGTTCCCGCGTGCGTCCGGCATCCAGTTTCATCCAGGCGCCTTCCGCCGTGACGCCACTGCTGATCTGGCGGTCCGTGCCGGCGCCGGTGACGGTTACTCCGCGCTTCAGGGCATCGTCGAAATTGTAGTCTTCGGCGAGGATGTTCCCGAGGCCGGTGATGTTGATACTAAGATCATTGATGGTCAGTTTCTTGAGTTCGACCTTCTTCTGCCAGAATCGCAGTGCCTGTTCGGCGTCGTTCTTGTAGAGCGTCTGCTGCTCGCGCTCGTCCTTGCTCAGGGTTCTGTCACTGAGTCGGGCTTCGATCTCCTGCAACTCTTTGGTTGTGGCTTGCAACTGTTCAAGCAGGACTTCGATGTCCTTCAACTGCGCCACTTCTGCCTTTGTACGTTGCGCCGGTGCGATATGCATCAGTTTGCTGCGTTGGTATTCGAGAACCTGCGCGGTCAGTGCCCAGTTCACGCCGATGGCCTCGATCTTCGCCGCGGCAATGCCGAGCGTGGGGTTGTCCCGTTCTCTGTTGAAACTCCCCTGACGGCCATCGCCCGATAAGACCCTACGCAGCGACGGCTTCGGGAGCAACGCCCCTGTCGACGTCCTGTTGTGTCTGGATCGCACGGAGTGCCGCCTGCAAGACCGGCAACTGCTT
>CANJSR010000026.1 GCA_947476855.1 Acetobacteraceae bacterium | reverse complement strand
GATCGTTCCGCTTTCGCCGACCGAGGGACGGGGCGGGCGGCTCGACAACCCGTTCGGCGCGCTGTTCGCCGATGTCTGGCGCAGCGGGGTCGCCGCGATCGAGGAGCGGGAAACCGAGATCGCCAAGCGTGTCGCGGCCGAGGCAGAGGCCTTCTCTCAACGCGAATTCCTGGCCACCGTGAGCCACGAAATCCGCAACCCGCTGAGTGTGATCTTCGCGAATATCAGCCTGTTGCGTGCCCGTGCCGAACAGGATGGCGACAGTTCCCTGCTGGAACGGCTGGCGACGCTGGAACGGGCCGGAACCCATCTGCGTGATATCGTCTCGGACGTGCTCGATCTGGCGAAGGCGGACGCGGGGAAGGTGGAGACGGAACCGACCTCGTTCGAACTCGATCCCTTGCTGCTGGAGATCGAGGACATGGGCATCGCCCTGACCGAGGGCACGGATGTCCTGTTCATGCTCGATACCGACGGCGATCTGGGGAGCATGTACAGCGACCGGCTGAAACTGAAGCAGATCCTGCTGAACCTAGTTGGCAACGCGGCGAAGTTCACCCGCGCCGGTCGGATCGTGCTGCGCGTGTCGGACGATCCGGACGGGTTGCTGTTCGCGGTGGAGGACACCGGGACCGGCATTCCGACCGCCAAGCTGCAAGTGCTGTTCAAGGCATTTTCACAGGTCAGCGGTGCCCACGCGCCGCGGGCGGGCGGCACCGGCCTGGGGCTCTACATCTCCGAACGCTATGCCCGGATGCTGGGCGGCCGCATGTCGGTGACCAGCCGGGAGGGGGAGGGATCGGTCTTCGATTTCGTGCTGCCCCGCTCGATCGGCACCCGCACCGCGCATATCCCCCGCGTCCGCGACGAACAGCGGCTGGTGATCGGGCATACCGAGGATCTGGGATCGCTCGATCCGCATCTGCAATTGCGGAACACCAATCAGATGATCGCCATGCATCATTTCGATGCGCTGACGGCGATGGATGCGGCCTGCCAGGTGAAACCCGGCCTGGCGGAACGATGGGAGACGATGGGGGACCGCGGTTGGCGCTTCTTCCTGCGCCAGGACGTGCGGTTTCATGACGGGTCGGCCTTCGACGCGGCTGACGTGATGGCCACGTTTGAACGGGTGCGCGCGACCGGCGGTCCGTATGGCGCGTTCCTCGGGCCGGTGGTGGACATGCGCGCGCCCGATCCATTCGTCCTGGAGCTGGAAACCGCGGTCCCCAGCCCGTTGCTGCCGATTGATCTGGCCTTTGTCGCGATCATCTCCCGCCGGTTCCGTGATGCTCCGGCTTCCTTGTTCGATAGCCTGGATGCCACCGTCGGGACGGGTCCGTTCCGCCTGTCCGGCCGCCCAACCGAGCGAAACTTGCTGTTCCAGGCCTTCGATGGCTACTGGGCCGGCGCGCCAGCCTGGCGAGAAGCTGAGTTTCGCCTGATCGACGAGAACGGCCTGGCCAGCATCAGCGCCCTGCTGGCCGGAGAGGTGGATCTGATCGACAACGTCACGCCCGACCAATTGCTGGAACTGCGGTCCCGCGATGACGTGGTCCTGTCGAGCTGCGACACCAGCCGGGTCTGGTACCTGTTCCTCGATCAGGCGTCGGAGACCTCCCCCTGGATCACGGATCATGCCGGCGTCCCCCTGCCGCGGAACCCCTTGCGGGATCCGCTGGTGCGGCAGGCGATGTCCATGGCGATTGATCGCGACTTCATCGCCCAACAGATCATGGCCGGTCAGGCGCGACCCGTCGGGGATGTGGCCGGACCTGGCGTGTTCGGCGTGAACCCGGCGGCTCGCCCTGATCCCTATGATCCCGCGACCGCCCGCGCCTTGCTGGCCGAGGCCGGTTATCCAGACGGCTTCCGGATCGTGCTGCATGGTTCCCGAGACCGGTCGTTCAACGGCCCGGCGGCCGCGCGCGCCATCGCCCTGATGCTGAACGCGGTGGGCATCCTGTGTCAGGCGGAGGTCATGGCCGGGAAGGACTATTACGCCCGCGCCGCGAAGGGTGAGTTCTGTATGGGCCTGTCGGGCTGGGGATCGGTCACGGGTGAGACGTCCTACAGCCTGCGGATGCTGCTCGCGACACGCGATCCGGCCAAGGGGCTGGGTGGGGTCAATCGCGGCGGTTACTCGAATCCGCGTTTCGATGCGCTGGTCGTCGCCGCCCTGCGCACGATGGACGACGATGCGCGGAGAGGCTTGCTGGAGCAGGCATCGGCGCTGGCGATGGCGGATCGGGCGATCGTGCCGATCTGCTACCGCACGGCGACCTGGGCGACCAAGCGAGGGTTGGCGTACCAGGCGCGGGCCGACGGCGCCACCTTGGCGCTGGGGACCAGCCGAAGTTGACATCACCCGGGCATGGCCGGACGCTCCCGCCTGAAGCAATAGAAAGGGAGCCGAAACGATGGCACGTCTGGAAGGAAAGGTCGCACTGATCACCGGCGCAGGTACGGGGATAGGCCGAGCGACGGCGAGTGCGATGGCGGCGCAGGGCGCGAAGGTTGTCGTGGCGGAAATCAATGCGGCCTCGGGTGAGCAGACGGCTCATATCGTGACGCAGGCGGGCGGCGCATGCATCGCCGTCACCACGGATGTCACGCAGGAGGACAGCGTCAAGGCGGCAATTGAAACGGCCGTGCGCCATTTTGGTGGCCTGCATGTCCTGCACAACAACGCGGGCGGCTCGACGCCGGTCGACAGCACGGTGGTCGATGTGCCGCTGGAGGAATTCTGGCGCGCGATCCGCCTGGACCTGTTCGGCACGTTCCTGGGCTGTCGCTTCGGAATCCCCGCGATCATCGCCTCGGGCGGCGGATCGGTCATCAACATGGCGTCGAATGTCGCGCTGATGGGTATCTCGGGCCGTGACTGCTACACGGCGGCCAAGGGCGGGATCGCCGCCATCACCCGTTCGATGGCGGTCGAGTTCGCGCCGCAGAAGGTCCGCGTCAATGCCATCGCGCCCTCCGCGACGATGACGGATCGCGTCCGTGGGCGGCTTGAATCCGGGGTGCCGCGCATCACCAAGATGGCCGCCGCGCATCTGGTCGGGCTGATCGAACCGGAGGACATCGCCAACATGGCCGTGTTCCTCGCGTCGGAGGAGTCCCGGATGGTTACCGGCCATGTCTATGCGGTCGATAGTGGGATCACGATTTCATAGCGGCAGCAGGCTCTTTGGCGGAGTGCTTCCCGCTTGGAGGCGGGAAGCGCGACGTTCGGCATTACACGGGTGTTACCATATTATCAGCGCGGTTATGGGTCGTGATCTCGTTTGGCCCGAAACCGTCCCGCTCTCCGTTTCATGGGCAGTAAATTGTCTGAAAAGCGGAAAAATCGACAAAAATACGGACCGTTGGTGCTGTCCGCAGTGTCCGTTATTGATGGTTGCGGGATATTGCAGAGTATCCCTCTTAACACGCCGCGGGTGCCCTGATATCATCTGGAACGGACTACAGCGGAAAATCCGCGGGCATGACGTTTCCCGTTCAGATGACAGTGGGACAGTTATTCAACGCGTTGGAAGGTGTCGTCTATCTGACGGACCCCAAAGGCACCATCATGGCTGTGGGCGAACAGGGCTGGATGCGCTTCGCGGCCGACAATGGCGCACGGGGGCTGACGTCGGACTCTGTGATCGGCACGTCCATCTTTACCGCCTTGGCAGGGGATGCCGTTGTCGGGGCCTACCGCAAGTTGCATGCCGCCGTCGCAAGCGGGCGGCGCGCGGAAACCATCTTCGAGTACCGATGTGACTCGCCCATCGCCGAACGCCTGATGCGGATGTCGATCACGGGGATCACGGGGGATACCGCCGTCGTCGCCGTTCTCTACCAATCCCAAATGCTGTCCGAAGTCGCTCGGCCCGCGATTCGCATGTTTGCGCGCGACACGCAGTCCGTCCGCAAGCAACCGGCGGAAGCGGAGCAACCCGTGCCGTTGTGTTCGTTCTGCCAGCGACTCCTGTGGCCACCACGGGAGGGAGGCCGTTCGGCACGATGGATCGCGGCGGCGGAGTTCGTGCAGGCGGGCGGCGACGCGGATACCACTCTGGTGGAAACCATCTGCCAGGAATGCGCCGACCAGGTTGTTACGCCGAACGTCTGATCACGGCGAACCGCCAGCCGAACGGGACTGGCGGTTCGTGGAGTGATCAGGTTCCGGCCTGGAGCTTGTCCTGCGTGCGCAGGTCGAAATCGCTCGCGTCGTGACGTTCATGCAACTGCGCCGCCGGGTCGCCCTGCAAGCGATTGACGATGCGGCCACGCTTCACGCCCGGGCGCTTCGCGACCTCATCGGCCCAACGCTGGACGTTCTTGTATTCCTGCACGGACAGGAACTCCGCCGAACCGTACAGCAATCCCTTCGCCAGCCCGCCATACCACGGCCAAACCGCCATATCGGCGATCGTATAGTCGTCACCGCCCAGGAACCGGCTTTCGGCCAGACGCCGGTCCAGCACGTCGAGCTGGCGCTTCGTCTCCATCGCGAACCGATCGATCGCGTACTCGATCTTGGTGGGCGCATAGGCATAGAAGTGCCCGAACCCGCCGCCCAGATACGGAGCGCTGCCCATCTGCCAGAACAGCCAGGACAGGCATTCCGCACGCGGGGCTGGGTCGGTGGGCAGGAATGCCCCGAACTTCTCGGCCAGGTGCATCAGGATCGCGCCCGACTCGAACACCCGAATTGGCGTCGACCCGCTGCGATCCAGCAAGGCGGGAATCTTGGAGTTCGGGTTGATCGCCACGAAGCCGCTGCCGAACTGGTCGCCGTCGCCGATCTTGATCAGCCAGGCGTCGTATTCCGCGCCGGCGTGACCCAGAGCCAGCAACTCCTCGAGCATGATGGTGACTTTTTGCCCGTTCGGCGTGCCCAGAGAATACAATTGCATCGGATGCTTTCCGACGGGCAATTCCTTGTCATGCGTCGGGCCGGCGATCGGGCGGTTGATGTTCGCGAAGCGGCCGCCACTGGCCTTGTTCCAGGTCCAGACCTTCGGCGGTGTATATTCTGCTGGGTCGCTCATTCTCGGTCCTCCAAACACAGGGGCACAACGTGACGTCGCGGCCCATTTAGCACAAGCGGGGGCTGCTTCACGCGAATAGGACCAAGAGGTAGTGTGCCCCGACGGCGTGCCAAGACGAAAGAATCAGCCATGAGCAACCCCGCGTTCAAGTTCGATCACGTCCACATCATCAGTAAGAACCCGAAGGCATCGGCCGCCTGGTATGTGGAGATGTTCGGCGCGACGATCGCCGCCGACACGATCGCGCGCGGGGCGCCGCAGATCTTTGTTGATCTCGGCGGCGTCACGATCCTGATCCGCGGCCGCCGGCCGGGGGAGGACCCCACGCCCGGCGGTCCGATCCGGCCCTACGCCGATTTCTCCAGCCACAACACCTGGGGCACCGATCATTTCGGCTTCATGTACGCCGGCGACCTAACCGCCTTGTGCAATGAACTGGCTGCGAAGGGCGTCACCTTCCCGGTCCCGTTGAAGAAGGGCGTGGGCGGCAGCCTGCTCTGCTACGTCTCGGCGCCCGATGGTGTCAGCATCGAACTGATGCAGTGCTGAGCAGGGGAGGTTACCCCCGCAGCATCGCCTCGATCTGATCCAGCGTCCGGACGCGCGCATACATCTTCATCGCCTTGTCCAGGCTGTACGCGTGCGCGGCGGCATCGCCGCTCCAGCAGCATTCCCGCGCCACGACCGTCGCGATGTCCTGGCTGAACGCCTCCCGCACGCTCGTCTCGACCCCGCGGTTGGAGGCACCGCCGCCGATGATGATGGCATTGCGCCGCAGCATCCGCAGTAACTCCGAAACCCCCGTTCCATAGAACGCGCTCGGCCGGCGCTTGAGGAAGACATAGTCCTCGGGCCGGGGCGCGATTTCGTCGGGAAAGCCGGCACCTTCGGTGCCCTCGATGCCGTTGGTCAGAGGCGGCACGCCGGTTTCCGCCGACAAATCAGTCGGCAGCATCACCACATCGGCCCCATCCGCTCGGCTGACCGGGGTCGTGTAGATGATCGGCATGCCGGCAGCGCGCGCGGTAGCGATCATGCGCACCCAGGCATCCAGGACGGGGCGCATCACCGCCGCCCGTGCCGGATCGGGCGGGGTCAAGGCGCGGCGACACACGTCATAGGCGATCAGGGCGGTCCGGCTCGGGTCGATGCGATCTGCTTCTGGCATGGCAACATCCTGTGTCGAGGGGCAAACGGTTCAGGTCCAGCGAGCGTCGTCAGTGGCGTCGGTCGCCGTCAGCAATGTCGTTGTGTAGACAACAGTCCAGGTGCAAAGGTCGTAGCGGCGACTGAGCGCATCCCGCACAGCCGTCTCGGCCGCACCCTGGGGCAGCTTCGACCTTTCCCACATCGCCAGATTCGGCCGGCGGGTCAGCAGCAGGCTGCGCACGCTGTCGGTCGTGCCGTCGGTGCAGCGCCACAGGCCGACCACCTGCGAGTCGTAGGCGGATTCAAATCCCGGCCAGGCCTGTGCGCACAGATCGAGGAACTCCGGCCAGTCCTTCTCCGGCGTCTCGAACCAGCGGAACGCGTAGTTGCCCTGCCGGACGGGTGGCTGGGTGTCGGCGGGACGCAGCGTCGGCGTCATCCCCGAACTTTCGGCCTGCGCGACGTCGGAAACCCCATCGGTCAGGGCGGCCTGCGCCCGTTCGGCGGTTATCGGCCCCGACCACACCGTGACGGCCGTCAGTTCATCCCGAGGCCGGCCGATCTGGCTACGCCACACGCCGTACAGCGCGCCGCTGCCCTTCGCCAACGCCTCCCGCCGGTCGGACAGGCGGCCGGCGACCGTCTGCCACGCGCGCGGGGCGGTGGAGATGCGGTGGTGGACATAGGTCTCGGCCATTCAATCCCCTGGTTCTTGTCGTTTCCAGAAACCCATCTTCGGCATTCGCCGGCCCCTGTCCAGGTGCGCTTGCATGGTCCCCCGCGACGTGAAACCATCGCGCATCACCCAATGACAGAAACCACACGAAGGAGAGTCCGCATGGATGTCGGCATGATGATGGTGTTCGCGAGCTACGGCTGGGACGATTGTTCCGATGGCCGTGTTTGGCAGGAGGAAATCAAGCTCGCGCGCCTCGCCGCCGACTCGGGGTTTGACTGCCTGTGGTCGGCCGAACATCACTTCGCCGACTATTCCTTCGTGCCCGACAATATCCAGCTCATGACCTACCTGACGGCCGTGTGCCCGAACATCGACGTGGGCACCGCCGCGGTCATCCTACCCTGGCATGATCCGTTGCGGGTCGCGGAACAGGCGGCGGTGCTGGACATGCTGTCGAACGGGCGCTTCCGCTTCGGCATGGGCCGTGGCCTCGCCCGACGGGAATTCGAAGCTTTCCGCCTCAGCATGGACGAATCCCGCGGCCGCTTCGACGAAGCCGCACCGATGATCATCGAGGCGCTCAAGACCGGCTTCATGGAAGGCAACGGCACCTACTACAAGCAACCGCGCGTCGAAATCCGCCCCCGGCCGCAGCATTCGTTTGACGACCGTATCTACGCGGTTGCGTCCAGCGAAGACTCGGTCTTGTCGGCCGCCAAGCTGGGCGCGCACATGGTGATGTTCGCCGACCGGCCCTGGGAAATGCGGGTCCCCGTCATCGAGCAGGGCCGCAAGCTGCACAAGGAGTTCCACGGCACCGAGCAGCCCCACCTCATGCTGACCGAGTTCTGCGTCTGCGGGCCGAACCTGGCCGAAACGGAACAAGAAGCCCGCCAGTATCAGGGCAAGTTCGTCGAGAGCAACTTCGTCCACTACGAATTCCTGGGTGACCACTTCAAGACCGTGAAGGGCTACGACGCCTACCAGCAGAAGGCGGAAATCGCGCGCAAGGCCGGGATGGAAGGGGCCGTCAACGGCTTCATGCAGGCGGCAAGCTGGGGAACGCCCGACAAGATCCTGCGCGGTCTGGAGGATCGCCGTCGCCTGGTCGGAGACTATGAACTCAACGTCGCGTTCCGCTTTGGCGGCACGCCCTATGACGTCGCCGAACGCGGGCTGAAGCTGTTCGCGAAGGAAGTGCTGCCGGTCCTGAAGTCATGGGGTCCGGTAGGCGCAGCCAAGGTCGCCGCGTAACCTCACCGCGCTGACCGGGGGCCCGCTCGGCCGCCGGTCACACTGGAACAGGGCTGGCGAAATGACTGAAGGCGCGGGAAGCTGGCCTTGGCCAGGTTATTTCTTCCGCGCCCCTTCACACAGTCCGACGAGCAGAGCCGAGAGCAGCACGGGAACCTTGTTGTCCCTCACGAGCCGGCTCGCTTCCGCGATCATCATCTCGGGCGACGGGCCTGGTGCCGCGACGGGTGGTGGCAACGGCTGCCGAGCGCCAAGGCGCGGCAGCAGGAGCACCAGAAGCCCCAGGCCCAGCAGGACTCCGGAAACAATCAACGGTGCGCCAGCAGGGCCGACCAACGGAAGAAGATAGAGCCACAGGGCCGTCAAAGCGCAGCCCAGGGCCGCCAACACGAGAACGGCGGCGAGCATGATCGCCGCCGCCGTCATCAATGCCCGCGCGCCCGCTTCCCGCGCCCGCGGCAGGACGGAATCATCCGTCCAGGCCTTGGCGATCCGGAGCAGCAGGCGTCCGGTCGATACGCCGTTCACCGGGACAGAAACCGCCCGCCGATGTATCCGATGCCCAATGCGATCAGCAGCGCCGCCAGCGGCTGTTGCTCCACCTGGTCGCTGACGGCTTTCATGGCCTTGCAACCCTCGGCGCTGACGCTGCGGTACATGGTCTGTGCCCCTTCGTCGATCTGGTTGGCGACGCTTTCGACCCCGGCTGTGGCGCCGGCGGTCAGATGACCCACGAGGCTCGCGACATCCGCCTTGAGGGCGGTGAGGTCCTGCTTCAACTGTTCAATGTCGGAAGAACTAGAGTTGGATCCGCTCATGGCTTTTCTCCGCTTTATCAAGAGTGCGCCGCGCCGCATCCCGAGGGGTGGCCGCGGCTGGAATTGAGTTGAAAGATCCTCTGCCTGTAACGGCACAGGCTTCACTAATAACCGGTATGGGGCGATGG
Organism: Acetobacteraceae bacterium; assembly: GCA_947476855.1. The sequence goes on along the minus strand of CANJSR010000026.1, from coordinate 10,896 downwards.
CCGAGGTTTAGTCGGCCCACGGTGGCAATTGTCTCACATCCACCTTTTTCAGATGTGGTCGCGACGGCCGCATTGCAAGTGCGGGGTCCGTCGGCGAGTCTCGCCCGGGAGTGTCAGTTGGTTGCCCCAGGTAAATTTGAATGTCGTTTCCTATGAATATTTCTACCATAGGCCGGCTCTATTGTCACGCGATCCGGGCATACTCATATGACCTTCCGGGTCCGTCCCGCTTATTCAATAATCAGGCGGTGCTCCGCTAGTCTCTCATGGCTGAAAGGATCTTAACGATGGCTCGCTTTCTGATTCCGCTGCTTTGCCTGACCGGACTCGCCGGATGTGTCGTGCCGCCGCCAACCGTGCGCGTGGCGGGCGTTCACCCCGCGCCTGTCATTGTCCGAGGCCCCGATGCGAACTGCGTAAGGCAGCGTCAGGAAGCACAGGCAGCGCAACGTGTTGCCAATCGTGAACTCCAGGAAGCGCGCATCTATGGCGGGCGTCGGGAAGCCTGGGACGCGGAACGGGCGCGGGCGGTGGCCGACCAGCAGCGCGCCCAGGCGATGCGCGCGTGTGATTGACCAGCCGGTGCCGGTCTGGCCGGGGAAATAGACCCCTGATGGCGTAGGTACAAGCCGCATCTGCCATTTGGTTGACGACAGACCACATGTCCGTCTGCCGTCACGACGGGGACATCCCAGACGCCCTCGGCCCGGACTCTAACCAAGCAAGGAATTTTATCATGGCAATGATACCGTCTTCGCCCAGTCGCCTTCGCCAGCTCCTGACCGCGACTGTGTTCGGCGCCGTGATGATATCGGCTGGGCTGTCTGTCGCCCGCGCCGAGTCCGTCACCGGCGCGTCGTTTCAGCTCGCGCAGGCGGCAGCCCCCCAACATCCCGCCGCGGCCGGCGCCACTGAGGCGAAGGGCGAAACGGTTGAGGAGCGGATCGCGTCGCTGCAGAAAGCGCTGAAGATCACCTCGGACCAGGATGCCAAGTGGAATGCCGTCGCGCAGGCGATGCGGCAGAATGCCACGGCGATGGAGAAGCTGATCGCGGAGACGCGGACCACGTCCCCGCAAAGTGTCAGCGCGGTTGAAGACCTGAATATCTACCGCAAGTTCGCCCAGGCCCATGTCGACGGGCTCAAGAACCTGATCGATGACTTCAAGGCGCTCTATGACTCGATGCCCGCCGCTCAGAAGCAGACGGCGGATGCGGTGTTCAAGACATCACGCGACTAGCGTCGCCAGACGGCCGCGGACATCTGAGAGGCTGATCATGACATGTATTGTTGATAAAGTATTACCGAAGACGCGCGCCGTGAAAATTCTGACCGGGCTGCTGCTCGGGTTCGGGGTGCTTGCGATCGGCGTCGCGGCGGAGCAGGCTAATGCCCAGGGGCGTGGCAACGATGGCCGCGGACATTACCAGGGCAATCGGGGCCAGCACCATGGCTGGAACGGCGGCTATTATCGGGCACCGCCGATCATCTACGGGTCGCCCTATGGATCGCGATACTACGGGGCACCGCGCTATTACCCCCCGCCGGTGATCTATATGCCGCCACCGGGTTTCAGCATTCAGATTCGATAGTCCGACCGGGGACCGAGGCAATCCTGCCTCGGTCCCACCATCTGTATCAGCAGGCGAACGCCGGCCGCCGACCGCGCGTGCCCATCGCCTTTTCCAGCGCATCGCCGACCTTCAGGATCAGCGCGTCCTCGAACGGACGTCCCCCGATCTGCAGCGACAACGGCAGGCCGCTTTCGCTGAAACCGTTGCAGATCGACAGCCCCGGATTGCCGGTCACATTGAACGCGCGGTTGAAGAAGGGCTGGAAGCCGGACGCCATCGAGTCCTCGCCGATCTCCCGCGCCGGGCAGCGCGCGGTTGGGAACACCAGGACGTCCACCGTCTTCATCACCTCGGCGACCTCGGCCACCAGCTTGGCGCGTGCCCGCTGGGCATTGACGTAGTCGGCGGCGGCGATGAAAGCCCCTGTCATCAACCGCGTCCGTCCATAGACGCCATAGCGTTCGGGTGACTCGCGCAGCCATGCCTGGTGGAAGGCGTAGGCCTCGGAGCGGGAGATCAGGCTGCCCGTGTCGCCATAGACCGCGAAGGGAGACAGGGTGACATCCCCGACACTGGCGCCCATGTCGCGCAGCACCGTCAATGCGTTTTCCAGCGCCTGGATCGTCTCGGCGTCGGTGCTCAGGTCGGTTTCAAAGAAGTGCCGCACCACGCCGACGCGCAGCCCCTTCAGCCCGGTGCCGAGGCCGGCGGTGAAGTCGACGGCGGGAACCGTGGCGCAGGCGGCATCCAGCGGATCGTGCTGGGCGAGCACCTGCATCATCAGCGCGCAGTCCTCGCTGGTCCAGCACATGGGACCCGCGTGATCGAGCGAGAAGGACAAAGGCAGGATGCCGCGCCGGCTGAGGTAGCCATAGGTCGGCTTCAACCCGGCGATACCGCACCAGGCGGCCGGCCCGCGGATCGAGCCTCCGGTATCGGTGCCCATCGCCCCGGTGCAAAGCCCCGCGGCGACGGCGGCGCCGGAACCGGAGGACGACCCGGACGGATCGCGCGACAAATCCCACGGGTTCCGCGCCGGCGGCCAGGGCAGATCGAAGGACGTGCCGCCGATTGCGAACTCCCACGTCGACAGCTTGCCGGTGAAGATCGCCCCGGCGTCGCGCAGGCATTTGACCGTGAAGGCGTCCTCGGCCGGCACGTGATCCTTGAACAGGTCCGAGTGCCCGGTCGTGGTGATGCCGGCGGTGTTGTAGATGTCCTTCAGACCAATCGGAATGCCGTGCAGCGGCCCCTTCCAGCCGCCGGCTGCGATTTCGGTTTCCGCCTGCTTCGCGGCCGCCAGGGCCTGGTCTTCCAGCACCAGGATATGGCTGTTCAGTTGCCCATCCAGCGCCTTGACGCGGGTCAGATAGGCTTGGGTCAGCTCGACCGGCGACAGTGTCTTGGCGCGGATCTTGGCCGAGGCCTCCGCGATGGTCAGGAAATGCAGTTCGCTCATGATGGGGTCCTCTCCGTATGCCGCCTCAGTCGATGCTCACCTGCGTGAAGTCCTGCATCCAGCTCTGCACCGGACGATAGCCGCGCACCTTCGGAGAGAACGCGCGTGGATTGAGGTCATGCACGATCCACAGCCACGGGCTTTCCTCCACCAGGATTTCGTGCGCCTGGGCCAACAGCTTGTCGACCTCCACCGGATCGAAGGTGTTGGCGACCTGGTCGAGCAGCTTGTCATAGGCGTCGTTTTTCCAGTGCCCCCAGTTGGAGGACACGGGCGTCGCCGCCGCGCTGTGGAACCAGCGGAACCAGACGGACGGATCGGTCCAGGTGAGGCTGATGTTCATCGCGTGGCGACCGCGGTTGATCGTGCTGTCGGGCAACTGGCGGAAGCCCAGAAGCATCTGGCCCCACTCGACGACATCGAACTCGACCTTGAAATAGGCCTGCTCCAGGTTGCGCTGGATCAGTTCATTCATCGGGATCGGCATCATCTGCCCCGATCCGGACGTGGAGATCATGACCTTGATGCGGGCCGGCTTGTCGGGGCCGTAACCGGCGTCCTTCATCAGCGCGCGGGCCTTTTCCAGGTCGTACGTGAACTGGATCGGCGGCTTGCCGTAGTTCACGTCGCCCGCGGCCACGAAGCCGCTGGCGGGCAGGGCGGTTTCATTCAGCAACTGCACCAGGCCCGCGCGATCCACCGCCCAGTTGGCGGCGTGGCGCACGCGCTTGTCGCGGAACGGGCTGTCGCCCTGCATGCTGAACACCCAGGGCCAGATATGCGGATAGATCTTCGTGGTGACCTGGAACTTCGCCTGGCGCAAAGACGGGATGCCATCGGGCGGCGGTACCTCGATCCAGTCGACCTGGCCCGACCGCAGGGCCGCGAGCCGTGTATTCGCCTCCGGCATCGGAAACAGGGTGACGCGATCGACCTTGGGACGGCGTTCCGGGGCCCAATAGGTCGCGTTGCGCTGCATCTCGATGCTCTGCTGCTGCACCACGCGGGTAATCCGGAACGGTCCGGTGCCGGAGGGTTGCCGGGCGAAGGCGGCCCAGTCCTTGCCGACCTTTTCGTACTGGCCCGGGCTCGCCATCGGGATCCAGGCCAGAAGCTGGGGGAAGAAGCTGGTGGGCAGCTTGGTCCAGATCGCGACGGTGAAGTCGTCCACCTTCTCCCACTTGGCGACCTGCGGCACGCGGGCACGGGCGATGCCGGAAGCCGCGACCTCGAACTGCGGGGACTTATCGTCGTAGAGACGGGCGAAGTTCCACACAACGGAATCAGCGTTGAACGCGCTGCCGTCGTGGAACGTCACTTCCGGCCGCAGCTTGAACGTCCATTTCAAGCGGGTTTCATCCACCGCCCATTCAGTCGCGAGCCCAGGGCGGAAGCCCACGCGCTTGTCCGCCGGGTTGAGCAAATCCCAGTCCACGAGCGGTTCGAAGACCGGATAGCCGACAAAGCGCATGCCCTCGGCGCCGTTGTTCGGCATGCCGGTCGTGGTCGGGATATCGGACGCGGTCATGGCGATCCGCAGGTGCTGCTGACGCTGAGCCTGTGCCACGCCTGGCACGGTGAGCGCCGCGGCCAATCCGAGGCTCCCGCGCCGGCCGATTTTCCATTCGTCCATAAATGCCTCCTGCCACGCGCCTGCCCGCGGGTCCCGCCACTGGGCCGCCGGACGGGTGCGTGCTTTGGGTCGGCGCTGCAATCGATGTGCCAGTTCAATGGGGAACCGGGTCGTACGACGCACAGCAACGAGGAGTCCGACCACGCTGGCCCTGCCCCCAGGAGAATACCGCACGCCCGGCAGGGAGTTGGTCGACAGGAAGACTATAATTTGATCATATAGATGGTAATTTAGGCGAATTGGGTTCGGCGGGAAGCCTGGGTGCGTCCTCTGCGGTACGTCGGACGACCCGGTCAGTGCGCTCTGCACGCTGAAGGCACATTTGGTGCGTATGAATTGGACTATTCGTGCGAGTCTCCACTGGGTCGGCATAAATTGTGGGCCGGGGGGCTGGCGGCCTCCCCGGTGGATCGCGAGGCCTGCATTGCCCATTAGTCCCGGGAACGAACCCCACCGGCCGGTTGTCAGTTCCGGTGCCCACTGCGACAATCCCGCCAACAAGCCATTCGCAATCACGGGAGTTCGAAGCATGCATCCAAGAGGCAAGGTCTGCGTTGTAACCGGCGCGGCCAGCGGTATCGGCGAAGCGGTGGCGAGAGCCTTTGCCGCGGCCGGTGCCCGCGGTGTCGTCGTCGCCGACCTGGCGGCCGAAAAACTGGCCAAGGTTGCAAGCGATATCAATGGTCTCGCCGTTCCGACCGATGTCTCGAAGGAAGCCGACATCCAGGCGTTGATCGCCGCGGCCGAGGCGAAGTACGGCCCGGTCGACATCTATTATTCGAACGCTGGCATCTCCCGCCCTGGCATGGAAGACGCCTCGGACGCCGACTGGGACCTGAATTGGCGGATCCATGTCCTCAGCCACGTCTTCGCCGCGCGGGTCCTGGTGCCCGGCATGCTGGCGCGCGGGTCGGGCTATCTGCTGAACACCGCCTCCGCCGCGGGGCTGCTGACGTCGATGAACTCCATGGCCTACGGCGTGACGAAAGGCGCGGCCGTCTCGCTCGCGGAACATCTGGCGATCCAGTATGGCGACCGTGGCATCGGCGTCTCCGTCCTGTGCCCGCAATCGGTGCTGACGGGCATGACCAGGCCGGGACGGCCCGGCGCGGCCAGCGTCGACGGCGTCATGACGGCGACCGAGGTCGCGCAGATCGTGCTGGAAGCGATGGAGGCGGAGCGGTTCATGATCCTCTCCCATCAGACCGTCCATGAGTACGAGATGCGCAAGACGAAGGATCGCAACCGCTGGCTCTCCGGCATGCGCCGCCTGCGGAATAAAATTTATGGAGCACCCTCGACTGGGAGTCTCTGAGCGCCAGCGACTGGGGCTCTTTAGCTGAGTTCGGGTACTGGCACGCAACAGTGCCAGTACCACGCCCAACCCAGTCTCGTTACGACTTCGTCCGTTCCGCGAATTTAAGGGCGGCGTCGTAATCGCTTGCGGTGTCGTGGGGAACGCGACATGCTGCGCCGCAACAGGGCTGGGAGATCATCATGAAACGACGGTCACTCCTTCAAGGCGCGGCGGCGGGTGTCGCCGCGACGACGCTGCCACGCATTGCCATCGCACAACCGGCCAACTCCCGGGTGCTGCGGTTCGTGCCCCAGTCCAATCTTACGGTGCTCGATCCCATCCTCACCACGGCCGCGGTCACGGCCAATCATGCCTGGATGGTGTGGGACACGCTGTTCGGCATGACGCAGGACCAGCAACCCACGCCGCAGATGGCGGACGGGTTCACCGTCTCGGACGATGGCCGGACCTATCTGATCAAGTTGCGTGAAGGCCTGAAGTTCCATGACGGGGAACCCGTCCTGGCCAAGGACTGCGCCGCCAGCCTTGCGCGCTGGTCGGCCCGGGATACGTTCGGCCAGACTGTTGCCAAGGTCGTCGACTCCTGGGGCACCGCGGATGATCGCACCATCAAGGTGACGCTCAAGCGGCCTTTCCCGCTGCTGATTGCGGCCATGGCCAAGCCCGACGCGCAGATCCCCTTCATGATGCCGGAACGGATCGCCAAGACCGATCCGTTCAAGACCATCACCGAGATCGTTGGATCGGGTCCGTATCGGTTTCTCAAGGACGAATACAACTCCGGCAGCAGTGCCTCCTGGGCGAAGAACCAGAACTATGTGCCCCGGCAGGAGAAGCCCGACTGGACCGCCGGCGGCAAGATGGCGCATTTCGAACGGATCGAATGGAAGATCATTCCGGACGCGGCAACAGCGGCCGCCGCCTTGCAGTCCGGGGAGGTCGATTGGTACGAACAGGCCCAGGCCGACCTGGTCCCATTGCTGAAGCGCAACAAGGACATCCTGCTCGCCCCTTCCAACCCGATGGGGTACTATGGCGGCCTGCGCTTCAACCACCTGCATCCGCCGTTCAACGACGTGAGACTGCGGCGCGCCGTGCAGATGGCGGTGAACCAGGAAGACTATATGGGTGCTATCACCGGCAACGATCCAGAATACTGGAACATCTGCCGCTCCCAGTTCCCCTGCGGCACGACCTATGGCAGCCAAACCGACCTTCCGATCCTGAAGGGAGACCTGGAAGCCGCGAAGAAGATGGTGCGGGAGGCTGGGTACAGCGGCCAGCGCGCCGTCGTCATCAACCCCACCGACTTCGCCACCATCGGTCCGTTGGGCGACATCACCTACGACATGCTCAAGAAGATCGGCATCAATGCCGAACTCGTCGCGACCGACTGGGGCTCCGTCGTGCAACGCCGAGCTAGCCGGGAGTCGGTGGATAAAGGTGGCTGGTCGGTGTTCCACACCTGGTTCACCGGCGGCTTCGTCATCAATCCGGTCGTGACCGCGCCTTTCCGTGGCGGCGGGTTGTCCGGGTGGTTCGGGTGGTATGACAACGCGAAGATTGAGGGCATGACCCAGGAATGGCTGGATGCCCCGGACATCGAAGCCCGCAAGAAGATCGCCGCCGCCATTCAGCAGGAGAATTACGAGCAGGTGCCGACCGTGACGCTGGGCCAGTTCCAGATCCCGACGGCCTATCGCAAGACCCTGGTCGATCGCGTTGTGTCGTCGGGACCGCTGTTCTGGAACATCAAGCGGGGCTGACCGGCCCCGCATCGGCTCACTACGGCTTCGGGGTTTCGCCGGCGGGGGCCGGCGTTTCCGCCGGCGCTTCGGTTGTCGCGCCGACCGGGGCCGGTGGTGGCGTTTCGGCGGCGGGCGGTGTCGCCTCGGCCTTCTTCAGGTCGGCCAGAGTCGGCACCAGCGCCTTTTCCTTCCACGCGCCAAGCTGATAGGTCCAGTTCCTGAGGCGGGTGGTAAGCGTAAGTGCTTCTTCCTTGGCCTTGTCGTCGCCGGTGACCGCGAACCGAGCCAAGATGTCCTTTTCCGCCTTGAAGACGGTCGCCGTGATGGTCAGCCCATCGGTCGTGGTGAACACGCCGCGTCCGATTTCGTCGCCCACGGGCGTGCTGTTCGGCTGCACGTCCTGAAACGTCACGTGCTCAAACGCTCGCCCGACATCTTCCACGCGATAGTCGTCCAGCGGCGGGTGATCGGCCGGGTCGGTGACGTCCAGCTTATCGTCCTTGCGGGCGAGCGTCAGCGTCTGCCCATCCCGGGTGATGACCGCCCCGGCGATCCGTTTGTTGTCGATGTTCATGACATCGCGATCAAGCCAGAGCTGCGGGTCGGCATCGACCTGCAACGCGCCCTCGGCCAGCCAGGCCTGGGTTTCCCCGGGACGGCGGACATAGATCTGCTCGGGGACCTTGGCCTGCGCGCGCACCCGGCGATGGCCGGTAATGATCGACAGGATCGGCTTGCCCGAGCCGTCCAGCAGCCGCAGCAGGCTGGATTTGGAGTCCTTGGCGTCCGGCTCCTCCACCCCCAGCCGGCGAAGCTGTTCGGCGTCGGAGGTGCGGGGTTCCAGGAGCCGCAGCTCGGTCAGCGCGGTCAGCATGCCGCGCAGCTTTGTGTCCAGGATCGGATAGCCGCCGCGATCGGCGAGCCCCCAGCGCCCGTCGGCCAGCACCAGCGTGGTGGTCTTGCCCTGGCTGACGATCTCGATCTTCGCGGCGTCCTTCAGCCGGGGTGCCAGGTTGGGGAACATCAGCGTCCCGGAGTCGATCGCGACCTGCTGGGCCGGCTTGGTGGCGGAGCCGAAATACCAGCCGCCACCCAGGGCAACGGCACCGACAACGACCAGGATCGAGAGAGTGCGCGGGGTCATAGCGGGAGTCCTCGGGGGATCGGAAGGCCAGCCATCACGCCCGTGCCCTCGCGCGCCGGCCGCGTTGCACCAGGGCCAGGATGATGGCCACGATCGTCAGAAGCGCCGGCACCAGCACGATGGTGAACACCTTCAGCGCGGCGTCGAGGCTGGAGATGTCGCGGTTCAGTTCCAACTGCACCGCCCGCAACTGGCGGCGGGTGTCGACGATGTCCTTGCGGGCCTCATCGATCGCGGCGCGCTGTTCGGCGGTGATCACGGCTTCGGTCTTGCTGCCCTCTCCGCCGCCCGAGCGCAGCCCGCGGAGCTTCTTCTCGACCTCCTCCAGATGCTTGGTCAGCCCCTGTTCGGTCTGGCGGAACTTCGCCTCCGCATCCGCCTGCATTTCCTGCACCAGCGTGAAGGGCCGGTTGGTATCCCCGCGCGAGCGCAGGCCGATCAGCGCGTCGCCGCCGGCCAGGGTGCCGATCAGGTTGGCCAGGAAGGGCCCGTTGTCGGCGAAGGGCATCGCCTGCTGCTGGCCGAAGAAGTCGGACACGCGCACCCAGAACCGGTCGGCCAGGATGTCGGTGTCCGCGACGATGACCATATTGGCGGCCCCATCGGTCTGCGCCTTGTGGGCGGGCAGGTTCTCGGTGCGGGTCTGGCCCTCGGCCAGGGGCGGCGGGCCGTCGAAGGCCGATTTCAGCGTGCCGCGCACCCGGGCGGCGACAACGCGGGAGGTCCCGTCCGGCTTGAAGTCCGCCAGCATCTGCACGGGCCGCGGCTGCTTCACCTGATCGACCGGGATCAGGCCCGAGCGCGCACTGGTGCTCAGCAGCGGGGTGAAGGTGATGTCGGCCTTGTCCGCCTTGCGCAGGAACCCGGCCGAGGCCACGCCGACCTGCCCCAGATCGACGGTGGCCGGATCGTCATGGTTCACGCCGTCGCGGATGTTGAACCAGGCGACGTAGTTCACGGCCTGGTTCTTGTCCTCCGGCCCCGCGCGCACGCGCCAAGCACCGGTCAGGTCGCCGACGATCTGGGAGGTGTCGAACTCGATCCCCCAGGCGTCGAACAGCTTCTTCAGGTTGGAGCCCGTGTCGGTGGGCGGCTGGCCGGTCTGGGACGGGATCGCGGCGGTCGCCTCGCTCCAGGGGTCGACCATGGCCATCAGCCGCCCGCCGCGCATGACGAACTGGTCGACGGCATACTGGGTGGCGTCCGGCAGGTTCTGCGCCTGCGCGACCAGCAGGACCTCGACCTCGGGCGGGATCACCTGCACGTCGGTTGCGATCGTCTGCACGCTGTTGGTCTGCCGCAGCAGCATCGTGGAGGCATAGGGCTGCCCGGCCGGACCTTGCCCACGGCTCATCATCATCATGCGCGGATCGCCATCCAGCGGCAGGGACGACATCACGCCGATGACCGGGCGTTTGGGGTTGGACAGTTCATAGACCAGCTTGGTCAGGTCGAATTCCAGGAAGCGCTGCCGCTCGGTCTGGAAGAACGCGATCGTTCGTTCATCGTCCTGCAGGTTCGTGCCCGCCAGGCCGAAATAGATCTGCGTGCCGCCCTGGTCGACCGGGATGCCCTGCAGGCCATAGGCGACGGCGCGGTCCTCGGTGTCGCTGAACGGCTCGGGGTCGTAGAATTCGAGCTTGATGCGGCCGTCCGCCACCTGGGCATAGCGTTGCAGCATCTCCCTCACCTGGTCGGCGTAGCCGCCGTAGACCGGCACGGTGGCGCCGAGGCGGCGGGAGTAGAACAGCCGCAGCGTGATCGGCTCCTTCAAGCCGGACAGGATTTTGCGGGTGCCGTCGGACAGCGTGTAGAGGCCGCCCTTGGTCAGGTCGAGCTGCGTGCCGACCAGGCGCGCATCCGCGAACATGTTGATGCCGACGGCAATCGCCAGCGCGGCGATAACACCGATGATGGAAAACGTGAGGCGTCGCATGGTCTCAGTCCGTCTTCCGTTGATCGACAAGCACGGTATTCAGGAACAGGAAGAACCCGATGAACGTGGCGAAGAACACCAGGT
>CANJSR010000025.1 GCA_947476855.1 Acetobacteraceae bacterium | reverse complement strand
TGCGGGATGTGATGAACAGCCTGGCGACGATCAACCGGGAATCCGGCACAACCGTCGTAGTGGTAGAGCAAAACATCCCTGCTACACTCAAGGTTGTAAGCCGAGCGATTGTGTTGAAGTCGGGGCGGGTGGTTTTTGATGGTCCTAGTAGGGATCTTGAGAACAAGGACGAACTCTGGGGCCTGTTTTAGGCGAGGGGAGGGGGCTCCCCGCCCCCTCACAGCACGAAGTTCGTTCCCGTCAGCGTATGCGACCCGGTCAGTTGCAGCGCGAAATCCGCCCCCAGACCTGCGTTCACATTCCCGGAAATCACCGTCATCCCGCCAATCACCTCGGCCCGCACCTGACCCGCGGCCGAGAACGCCGCCGATCCGATGAACGTGAACGCCTGGTCCCCGCCGACGCCAGTGTTCGCATCCAGCGCTGCCAGCCCGATCAGGTCCCCGGCCAGCGCCGAGTAGTCCCCGACCGTGTCCCGACCCGCCGGATCGACCGTCGAGTCCGACAGCGCCAGCAGCGCGAACACATCCGCGCCCACGCCGCCGAACACCATGTCCGCCCCGCCGCCGCCGGCGATCGTGTCGTCGCCGATGCCGCCGAAGATCGTGTTGGCGAGCCCGTTCCCCGTCAGCGCCACGCCCGGAGCACCGGTGTTGGCAATCAGGAACTCGATCTCCGAGGCATCCGGCAGCGTGTAGCCGACGCTCGCATAGACAGTGTCGAAGCCCTCTCCCACCGCCTCGGTCACCACGTCGGCGGCATTGTCGACCAGGTAGATGTCGTTGCCGCCGCCGCCAACAGACAGGTCCGGACCGGCGGCGAACAGCACGTCCGCGTTGGCCGTGCCCATGACGATCGTGGATACGCTGGATGCCGCGGAGGCGTTCCCCGCAAGGTCGGTTGCCTTCGCTGTCAGCGCATGGTTGCCGGCGCCGAGGGCCACCGGGATGGACCAGGCGCCGAGGCCGTCGGATGTCGTGGACCCGATCTGCGTCGCGCCGTCGAACAGCGCGATGGGCGTGCTGGCCTCGGTCGTGCCGGAGACGGCGGTGGTGCTGACCTTGCTGACCGCGGGGGCCGCGGGGGTGGTGGTATCAACGGTAATGTTCAACGGGGTCGACAGGGCGCTGACATTGCCCGCGATATCCGTCTGGCGCGCGCGCAGGACGTGGGCGCCGTCGGCCAGGGCCGTTGTCTTGATCGCCCAGTTTCCGCTGGCGTTGACCTTCGCGGTACCGACGGACACTGCCCCCCTCAGCAAGGTTACGGTTGCCCCGACCTCTCCCTTGCCCAGAATGTTGGGGGTCGTAACGCTCGTGATGTTGTCGGTGTTCGACGCGCCGCTGTCCGACGTCGCCTGCATGTCCAGACCCGTGGGCGCGGCGGCGGTGGAGTCGACTGTAACCGCTACGGACGCTGATGCCACGCTGACATTGCCCGCCGTGTCGGTGGCTTTGGCGGTGATGGTGTGCGCGCCGACGGTCAGGGCTGTGCTGGTGATCGACCACGTCCCGGTGCCGTTGGCCGTCGCGCTGCCCACCTGTGTTGCGCCATCGAACAGGGTGACGGTGGTGCCGATCTCGGCCTTGCCGGTGAAGGTCGGCGTCGTGACCTTCGTGATATTGTCGGTGGTGGAGATCCCCGTGTCCGAGGCCACGATCATGTCCACGGCGGTCGGCGCGACAGGTGCTGTGGTGTCGATGGTCACCGACAGGCTGGAGGACTTCGTGCTGACATTGCCGGCCAGGTCGGTCACGATCACGGTGATGACATGCGCGCCCTGCGCCAGGGCGCTTGTCGTGATGGTCCAGACGCCGGCGCCGGTCGCCGTCCCGGCACCAACCTGCTTCGCCCCGGCAAACAGCGTGACCGACGCATTGGCCTCCGCCTTGCCGGAGAAAGTCGGGGTGCTGTCATTCGTAATGTCATCACTCGACGACACGCCGCTGTCCGAGGCGGCGTTCATCGTCGGCGCCGACGGCGTGGATGGCACGACACTGTCGATCGTTACGGAAAGCACGGTCGAGGACGTGCCAACGTTTCCGGCGATGTCGGTCGCAAAGGCGGTGATCGAGTGCGTTCCCTCGCTGATCGTCCCCGACGACGTGATCGACCAGTTGCCGTCGACGTCCGCGACCCCTGTACCGATATGGCCGTTGATCGACGAAACCAGCGTCACCGTGGACTGCGCCTCCGCCTTGCCGGAGAAGGCCGGCACGTTGGTCTTGGTGACGTTGTCCGTGTTGGACGCCCCGGTATCGGACCCGACCACCATGTCCGGCGTGCTCGCCGCCGTCGGCGCGGTCGTATCGATCGTGATGCTCAACGCGCCCGAGGCAGGACCGGTATTGCCCGCCTTGTCGGTCGCCTTCGCGGTGATGGAGTGACCGCCACTGGCAAGCGCCTTGGAACTGGCGATCGACCAGTTGCCCGCGACATCGGCCTTCCCGCTGCCGATATTCGTCGCGCCATCGAACAGGCTGACCGTTGCGTTCGCCTCGGACTTGCCCGTGAAGGTCGGCAACGTGTTGTTCGTCCGGTTGTCGGTGTTGGATGCGCCGGTGTCGGCGAACGCCGCCAGATCGGGGACGCTGGGCGCGGCGGGCGGTGTCGAGTCAACTTCGTCATTCGTCGTGCCCAGCACATAGGACATGCCAAACCCGGTGCCGACGGCATCGCCAATCAGCGTGTAGTTGATCGCAACCGTCAGATCCGTGTCCTGCGCCACATCGCCCAGGTTGATCGTGTTGTTGTCGAAGAAGGTCTGTGCCGACGCCAAACCGGCGGCATTGAAGGCCTTGGTGAAGACCGACCCGCCCTCGATCGTCACGTTGAACGTCAGGCTGGAGAAACCCGTGCCCAGGCTCTGGAAGTCCAGCAGTCCGACGATCAGGTTGCCCGACAAGGTTGTCGTGTCCACCGACCAGGTGACGGTGCTCTCGTAGGTTCGGTTGCCCACCGCGTCCGAGGCATAGTTCGCCCCCTGGATGCCCGTCGCGAACACCGTCGCCAGCGGGGTATTGAACACCGCCGCCACCTTCGCATTTGTCGACAGAACCGACGCTATGAACCCCGCGTTCGGCAGAGCCGTTGCATTTGAAAACGAATTGGTCGAACCGCTCTCGAACCCAAAGGTCGCGTCGGTGGCGTTGGCTCGGCCGACGGACCGCGCCGCATTTCCAACCTGGGAAGTAGCCATGGAGGAGACAGTCGTTACCAGTCCGGCTGTCTTCGTGGTCGCGGTCGCCTCGGCTTGTCCAAGCCGGCCCGACGCGCGGGCAATGGCCGTGGCGCGCTGCCCGTTGGCTGTCGTCGCCAAGGCCGTGGCGTTCGCCGTTCCCGCCACCGCGCCCGCGCCGCCATAGGCACCGGCGAAGGAGGAGGCAAAGGTGTACCCGGATGCCTTGGTCGCGATCGCCGACGCGTTGGAAATCGCGTTGCCGCCATTCCCGTCCAGGATGCCGCCAACATAGCTGCCCCGTCCGCCGGACGCGTAGGAGTTGGCCGTGACGGGATTCTCGCCGGTCAAGGTGACCGAGGAGGTCGCCGCACCGCCCTTGCCGGCCCCCCCGGTGCTGGCATTGCCGCCAGCACCGCCCGTCGCCTCGCCGCGGGCAAGGTTCGTGGCGGCATCGATCACGTTCGCCGTCTTGTCATCGAAGGTGAGGGTCGAGGTGGCCGAACCGCCGCCTCCGCCCACGCCACCGCTGCCATGGCCGCCCGCTCCTCCGACCGCCGACTGCCGCAGATCGAGCGTCCCGCCCGTCGTCGCGCCCGACACCGCGTTGGTGATGCTGCTTGCCGCCCCCGCGCCGCCACTCGCGCCGTTGATCCCGCCGCCGCCCGTGCCGCCGGTCTCCGTGACCTTTGCGTATACGGAATGGCCGGAGGCATGCGCCTTGGACCCGCTCGCGATGCCACCAGCACCACCGGTCTTGGCGGCCCCGCGTCCATAGCCGCCGTTGCCGCCGGTCGCGGCCGAGCGTGCGGAGGCGACATGGGTGGCCGAGGTGGTGGTCGCGGTCGCTTCTGCCTGGGCCGTCGTCCCCACGAACCCGCTCGCCGCGCCGCCATAGACGATGCCGCCGCCAGTGCCACCGCGGGCCGTGGCACTGGCGCTGACGGCGCCCGAACCCGTCATGTCGGCGGAGGCCGTCGCGATCCCGCCCTTTCCACCCGCCGTCTTCCCGGCGCCCCCCGTGCCGCCATAGGCTCGGCTGTCGCCCTGCAGGTTTCCGGATTCAACCACATTCGACGCGACATCGTCGAACGTCAGCGAAGACGAACCGGCGCCGCCGGCGCCACCGGCCGCGGCTGAACTGTAGCCGCCACCGCCGCCAGTGGCGTATTGGCGCAGTCGCAGGTAATTGCCGCCAGACGAGCCGGACACGGCGTTCGTGAGCGTGCTTGCCGCACCCGCGCCACCCGCCGCGCCGGTGCTGCCGGAGCCACCCAGGCCGCCGTTCTGCGTGGCCGTGGCGACACCGTAGAAGCCGACGATCGCGGCGCTTGTCGCGCTGGCGACACCGCCAGCCCCGCCGACCTTCCCGGCGCCGTACGCGGTGCCGCCCGTACCGCCAGAGGCGCGCGCATGGGCGAAGGCACCCTGTGTCGCGGATTTCGTGCTGGCATTGGCGGTTGCCGATGCCCCGCCGCCGATCGCGCCGGAACCAAGCTTGCTGGACCGGATATCACCGCCGCGCCCGCCGACAGCCCGGGCATAGGCATCGACGAACTTGCTGCCGCTCGCCGCCACCGCCGCCACCGCGGCGCCACCCTTCGTGACGGTCGCGCCGGCGCCGGCTTCACCGCCGGACGCATAGGCGCGGGCGGTCAGATTGCCCGCCGCCGTCGCGTTCAACGTGTCATTGATGGTCAGCCCGGAGGTCGCGTCACCGGCCAGGCCGCCCGCCGCATCGGTCGAATCACCACCATTGCCGCCGGTCACGCGCTGATTGAGCACGAGTTTGCCACCCGAGGTGGCGCCGCCGATCGCATCGGTCAGGCCGCTGGACGCGCCGGCCCCGCCACTCGCGCCACTGCCGCCGAAGCCGCCCTGGCCGCCGCGTTGCACGGCGGTCGCGTAGGCATGCAGGCCGGTCGCGGTCGCGGTCACGCCCGTCGCGACGCCACCCGCGCCGCCCTTCTTGCCGGCGCCGTAGCCATTCCCGCCCGTCCCGCCAGCCGAGAAGGCATAGGCCGACGCCGATGCCTTGGTGGACACGGCGGTCGAGGTGCTGGTGGCACCGCCGCCCGCGCCGCCATTGCCGCCATCGGTGTTGTAGCCACCGCCGCCGCCTTGCGCGTACGCATTGGCGACCGTCGCGTTCGCCGCCGTCATCACGGACGACGCCGAGGCCGCGCCGCCATCCTTGGCGATCTGCCCGCGCCCGCCGAGGCCCCCCAGGGCGCGGCTGAAGCCGGACAGGGAGGAGGCGTCGACGGCGTTTTTCGCGATGTCGTTGAAGGTCAGGGCGGACGATGCGGCCCCCGCCGAACCGCCGGCTCCCGTGGTCCCGGTGCCTCCGCTACCCGCGAGGGCGGATTGCCGCAGGGTCAGGGGCCCGCCGGTTGTCGCCCCGCTCGCGGCGTTGGTCAGGCTGGATGCGCTGCCCGCGCCGCCCGTCGCCCCATCGGCACCGAGGCCGCCGGAACCACCGCTCTGGGTGACCGAGACATAGGCCGATGCCCCGCTCGCGAACGCGGTGGACTTGCTGGCGATCCCGCCGGCGCCAGCGACCTTGCCGACCCCGCGTGCCGTGCCTCCAACGCCGCCCCGGGCGTCCGTGCGGGCGACCGCGCCGGCGGTCGCGGATGTTGTCGTGGCCGAGGACGTCGCCTGCGCCGTCCCACCGGCCACGCCGTCGCCCACAAGGCTGCTGCCGATCCCGCCGCCGGCACCCCCATAGGCTCGGCTGTTCGCCAGGGTATAGCCGGAGCCGGTCAACAGCGTGCTCGACGCCGCGGTACCGGCGGCCCCACCAGCCCCGCCGTACCCCGCCGCCCCACCAGATGCGATCACCCGGCCGGTGAAGCTGGCGGCTTCCGTCGCATTCGTTACGACATCATTGAATGTCAGGGATGACACGGCATCGCCGCCATCCCCGCCCTTGCCGCCGGTCGTGACGCCGCCCGCCCCACCCGTCGCATACTGTGACAGGCGCAGCGTCCCGCCCTTGGCATTGCCGGACACGACGTTGGTCATCGTGCTGTCCGCGCCCCTGCCGCCGGCCGCGCCGTGGCGCCCCTGGCCACCCTGGCCGCCGGTCTGTCTGGCATAGGCATAGGCGGACTGTCCGGTCGCCGAGACTGCCGTCGTCGACGCCACCCCACCCGCGCCGCCGGCCTTGCCAACCCCGACGCCGGTCCCGCCCTGGCCGCCGGTTGCATAAGCCCGCGCGTCACCCCGTTGGGTGGCGGAACTGGTCGTGACGGTGGAACTCACCGTCGCCGCGCCACCCGCGCCGCCGGTGCCGGGCGGAAGCCCGATCCCGTCGCCGACGATCGAGCCACCCCTGCCACCCTGGGCAACGGCGGTGCCGAGCGTCTGGTGCGCTCCGGTGAAGGCAATCGCCGCGGTTGCCTGGCCGCCTGCCTTGACGGTTGTCCCGTTGCCGGCGTGGCCGCCATAGGCTCTGCTGGCCCCTGCGAAGTCGGCGGATTTCTGAGCGTTCTTCGTGTCATCGAAGGTCAGGTTGGAGGTCGCGGCGCCCGCGGCTCCACCGGCATTCAGGTTGCTGTAGCCACCCGCCCCGCCGCGCGCTGTCTGGTTCAGGCGCAGCGTGCCGCCGGTCGTTGATCCGCTGACGGCGTTGACCAGGGTGCTCGCGACACCGGCGCCCGCGGCAGCCCCGCCAGTGCCTTGCCCGCCGCTTCCGCCCACCTGCGTGACTGTCGCATGGGCCGATGTGCCATTGGCCGCGGCGGTCGTGTTGCTCGCGACCCCGCCGTCCCCGGCGGTCTTGCCCGCGCCCACGCCGCGCCCACCCACGCCGCCATAGGTCCGGGTCGTCGCATAGGCGATGCCCAGCGTGTTGGTGGAGAGGGTGGATGCGGTCGCCGTCCCGCCGGCCCCTCCGTTCGCTCCTGTTCCGGACTGGGGGGTGCTGAAGTTGCCGGGATAACCCGACCCGCCGCCGCCGCCGCCGGTCGCGCGCGCATAGGAACTGATCGCGGCGGCGTTGTTCACCAGGGTGGAGGTCGTCGCCGTGGCGTTGCCGGCCTTGCCGCCGGCGCCCGCGCTACCGCCTGGCCCGCCAAGGAGATAAGCGCCATTGCCGCCGCCGCCGCCCGCGCCGCCCGTGGCCCCCGCGTTGTTCGTCAGGTCCGGGCTGCCGGTATTCGTCGCCGCTGCGTTGCCGCCGGTGCCACCCGCGGTGCCGGACGCACCTGGCGTGGCGCCGTTGGTGCCATACGTCCCCGTTGTGCCGGTTTTGTAGACATTCATGGCAGCCTCCGAATTTGTCTGTGGAATTTCTGGAAACGACCTGTCGATAATCCTGGACGTCAGCTTCTCTGGCCGGAATCATTAACGACAAATTTATGTTCCGGCGACAGTGAGTTGCATTAGGAAGTAAACCAGGTCATAAAGATTGGAATTTTCTCCTTTCATGCCTCTTCGTGGAAGTTGTTTCAGGTGTCGGATATCCAGCCGGCTCCGGGCACGCGATGCCAACGGCGCCACTCGCGCATCGGTTGTCGCCCCGGAGTCGAACGCGAATGCGCCGACCCCGGCGGCCATTGGGGAGAGGAGGAGGCGCGGACTGAACCGCGCAAGCGATGGGGCGGGCGGGGGGCCATGCTCCCGCCCGCGGGGCGTTCAGCACAAGGGGCGCTAGCAGCGCCCCGCGCGATCGTCGGATGTCAGTCTAGACTTCCAGCCATTCCTGCCGCACGGCTGGATCGGCCTCAAGCTCCTCCGGCGTGCCGCCGAACACGATCTGCCCATGCCCCATCACGTAGAGCCGCTTGGAGATTTTGAGCGCGATCGTCAGCTTCTGTTCCACCAGCAGGATCGAAATCCCGCGGTTGGCGATTTCCTCCAGCAGGACACCGACCTGTTCAACCAGCCGGGGCGCCAGTCCCTCGGTCGGTTCGTCGATCAGGATCAGGTCGGGATCGCCCATCAGGGTGCGGCAGATCGTCAGCATCTGCTGCTCTCCGCCCGACAGCACGCCGGCTGCGTTGTTCTGACGGTTGTTCAGGTTGGGAAACAACCGGAACACGTCATCGAACGTCCAGCGCCCGAACACACCGGTCTTGCGCAGGCCGAGTTCCAGGTTCTGCCGGACCGTCAGCGAGGGGAACACCTGCCGGTCCTCGGGCACATAGCCGATTCCGGCGCGGGAGATCAGGTCGGTCCGCATCCCCGCCAGTTCCTTGCCACGGAACCGCACGCTGCCCTGCGGGTCCACCAGGCCCATGATGGCCTTGCAGGTGGTGGACCGCCCGACGCCGTTGCGGCCGAGCAGACTGACGATCTCCCCTTCGCGAACGTCGAGATTGACGCCGTGGAGGATGTGGCTCTTGCCGTAATAGGCGTGGAGGTCGCGGACTTCCAACATGTTGCTGTCTGCCATCACTCGGTCAGAGCCCCCAGATAGGCTTCCTGCACCGCGCGGTTGGCGCGGATTTCGGCCGGCTTGCCCGATGCGATCACCTGGCCGTAGACGACGACGGTGATCGTATCGGCGAGATCGAAGACCACCCGCATGTCATGCTCGACCATCAGCAGGGTTTTACCCTCCGTGACCTTGCGGATCAGGTCGACGGCATACTCGGTTTCACTGTGGCTCATGCCCGCGGTGGGTTCATCCAGCAGGATGACCGTGGCGCCACCGGCGATGGTGATCCCGATCTCCAGCGACCGCTGTTCGGCATAGGACAGCAGCCCGGCCTGCAGGTCGCGTCGGCCCAGCAGGTTCAGTTCATCCAGCAATTGTTCCGCCCGCTGGTTGAGGCCGGACTGAAGCCACAGCGGGCTCCAGAACGAATACCGGTAGCCCTGCGACCACAGCAGCGCGCACCGGATGTTCTCGAACACCGACATCCGGTGGAAGATCGAGGTGATCTGGAAGCTGCGTGACAGGCCCAGGCGGTTGATCCGCTGCGGTTCCAGCGCATCGATGCGGGTGCCGTTCAGCGAGATGCTGCCGGATGTGATCGGGAACCGTCCGCTGATCAGATTGAACAGCGTCGTCTTGCCGGCGCCGTTCGGACCGATGATCGCGTGCCGTTCCCCCAGTTTGATATCCAGGTCGACGCCGCGGATGATTTCCGCCGGACCGAAGTTCTTGCGTACGTCCTTGAGGCTGAGCGCGGGGACCGTCATCACACGCTCCGTTGCTTGAGGTCGGCGGTCACTTCATCCCAGATCAGGGCGAAGCTTTTGACTTCGAAGCGCAGCCAGGCGCCGCCCAGAACCAGCAGGCCGACCGCGACGGCCCATGGCATCGTTTCATGCACATCGATCTTGCTGCCGAACAGGACCAGCGTCTTGCCCTGCGCTTCACCGATGGTCAGGAACGACGACAATTCGACCAGCCCGACAAAGCCCAGCAGTGTCGCCAGCCCCGGGATCGAGAGGCGGATATAGGGCACCACCAGCCGTCCCATCCGCCCGGCCCGAGAGACCGGCGCGTGGGCCTGGATCATGCCGGCCAGCCCAGCAGGTGCGAAGGTGACCATGCTGATGAACAGCACGCCCACATAGATGAGCCAGGCGTTGGACAGCAGGCTCAGCCCGCTCTGCAACAGGGTGATCAGCGTCGCGCCCAGGATCGGGCCGTAGAAGATCGTCGCACCGCCGATATAGGTCATCAGCACGGCGTTCGCTGACAAGGGCGCGGCCACGGCGTCGAACGTCACGATCTCATACGTGATCGCGTACAGCCCGCCGCCGATGCCGGCGAACATGCCGGACAGGGCGAATTGCAGGAACCGGATCCGCCGCGGGTCATAGCCCATGAACTGCGCCCGCTCGAAGTTGTCGCGGGTCGCGTTCGCCATCACGCCCAGTGGCGTCTTGGTCAGGAACAGCATCCCCAGCGCGGCGAGCAGCGTCCAGGCGAGGATCAGGTAGAAGACTTCGATCGAGGAGGCGTACTCCACGCCGAACAGCGACCGCTCGATCATGCGGTTGGCGCTGACGCCGCCCTCTCCTCCGAAGAAGTTGTGGAACATGATCGCGGCGGTCGCGATCAGCTCCCCGATCCCCATCGTGATCATGGCGAAGGCGGTGGCGCGCTGCTTGGCGGCCATGTACCCAAACACGATCCCGAAACCGAGGCCCGCAAGACCCGCCATCAGCGGCATGAGTTCAAGCGGGAGCGGAAGGCTGCCGGCCTCGGCCGCGTTGAGGAAATGGATGGTGCTGTAGCCGCCCAGGCCGAAGAACACGGCATGGCCGAACGACAGCAGGCCGGCCTGGCCCATCAGCATGTTGTACGACAGGGAGAAGATGATCATCATCCCCATCTGGCTGAGCATGGTCAGCAGGAAGCCGGAATGGCGGCCCGTGTTCCAGTCATAGAACAGCCAGGGCAGGATGGCCGTGGCGATCACCAGCACAAACCAGATCCAGTTGCGCCGCGCGGGTTGGGCATCCGCCCGCTGACCCGCCGGAATGGCCGAGGTTGTCGGGGGGGCGTTCATGTGTCGCGTGTCCCCATGAGGCCACGAGGCCGGAACAGAAGCATCAGCACCATCATCGCATAGGGCAGCAATGGCCCGATCCGGGACACCGGCACCGCGAGGATTTCACCCAGCAGGTTCTTCGTGCCGATCCAGTCACCAAGCCCGCCCAACAGGTCGGACAGCGAGAAATCAACGACGACCGCGAAGGTCTGGAGCATCCCGACGATGATCGAGGCGATGAAGCAGCCGGCGAGCGAACCAAGCCCGCCAAACACCACCACCACGAACACAATCGGTCCCAACGCCGCCGCCATGCTCGGCTCGGTCACCTGGTAGTTGCCACCGATTACACCGGCGAGCCCCGCGAGGAAGCAACCGCCGGCAAACACCATGGTGAAGACGCGCGGCACATTGTGCCCAAGCGAGCTGACCATGTTCGGATGCGTGAGCGAGGCCTGGATGATCAGGCCGATCCGCGTGCGCGTCAGCAGCAGCCAGATCGACAGCAGCATCCCGCCGGCGATCAGCAGCATGAAGCCGCGATAGGCCGGGAAGTTGATCCCGTACAGATTGAACAGCGGGAAATCGAGCGCCGTCGGCACGCGATAGGGCACCGGCAGCATGCCCCAGACCATCTGCACGCCACGCTCGATGATGAAGAACAGACCGAACGTGAACAGCAGTTCGGCGATATGGCCATTGTGGTGGGTCCGGCGCAGGCCCCAGACCTCGATCGCCGCGCCGATGGCCGCGCAGACCAGCGGCGCGATGATCAGGGCGGGCCAGAAGCCGACCATGCGGCTGACCTCGAAGGCCACATAGGCGCCGATCATGTAGATGCCGGCATGGGCGAAGTTCAGCACGCCCATCATGGAAAAGATCAAGGTCAGGCCGCTGGCCAGCATGAACAACAGCATGCCGTAGACGAACCCATTCAGCAGGGAGATCAGTACTATCTCCATTCCGCCCGCTCCTTCGTCGCGTTCGTGATTGATCCGTCGGTCAGGGAACCGCGGCGATCATCCCGATCCGGGAGGATCGCCGTCGGAACCACTCAGGAACCGCTGGGACGCTTCATCTTGCAGGTGGTCGGGAACGTCAGGTCCTGCGTTGTGGACTTGGTCAGCGTCTTCCAGCCCCAGCCGGTCTTTTCGGAGTCGTACTTGACCGGCTTGGTGAACATCGCGGTGTAGAAGGGCTGCATGATCTGATGATCATCCTTCCGCATCGTATTCACTTCGCCATACATGTCGGGCACCTGGATGCCTTCCAGCGCGACAGCCACCTTCAACGGGTCTGTCGAGCCCGCCTTGTTGATCGCGGAAGCCAGCATGTCGAACATGGTCTGGAAGTTGATCCAGGGGTAGTCGATTCCGGGGTCTGTGGCCCGGAAGCCCTTAACCCATTCCTCGGCCTTCGCGTTGCCAAGCTCGGCGCCCATGTTGTCATGGCCTTCAAGCACCGCGATCACGCGGTTGCCGCCACCATCGCCCATCGCCGTCGGGCCACCGTTCAGATGCGCGGAGAAGGTGTAATACTTGATGTCCAGACCGGACTCGACACCGGCCTTCATCAGCAGGTTGAAGTCCGGCCCCCAGTTGGAGGTCAAAAGGGCCTGCGCGCCGGATGTCTTCACCTTGGCGATATAGGACGAAAAGTCCTTGATCTTGCCCAGTGGAACGAACTCCTCGCCCACGATCTTGATGTCGGGGCGGTACTGCGCGAGGAACTTCTTCGTGTCGGCGGCGACACCCTGTCCATACAGGTAGTCCTGGTTCATCAGGTAGACGGACTTCGCCTCGGCCGGCAGGCCGCGGACCATCGTCGCCACGCGCTGCGTGACATTGGCCGAGAACCGGAAATGCCAGAAGTCGCACTTCTCCTCGGTCAACTCGGTCGCAAGCGCCGAACAGTTGAGATAGAGGACGCGGTTCTTGGGGTTGCGCTGGTTGTGGCGCGACACACCGTCGACCATCGCCGCCGCGACGTTCGATCCAACGCACTGGATCACAACGGGAATATTTTGATCAACGACTGACTTGAGGGCGATCAGCGCCTCGGACGGCTGGATCTTGTCATCGAACGTCACGAGTTCGAATTTTTTACCCAGTGCGCCGCCGCGCGCGTTCGTGTTGTCCATCGCATAGCGCAGCATCTTCAGCCATGCATCGCCGTTGGCCGCGAAAGCCCCGGAAAACGGCGCGATGAAGGCGATCTTGATTGTTTCCTGCGCCACCGCGGCGCCGCTTCCAAGAAGCATACCTGCGATCAGGACGCACTTCGCGAACTGACGGAATGCACCTAGCATACGCGTTTCTCCCCTTTAAAGTCGCTCATCCTGATCGGCGAGTCGTGCCTTTGTGAACAATCGGTAGACCGTCCTCGTACAACGAGTCAATGCGCCTCATCGGCCAGGACTTTGGCGCCGGCCGCTTCTTTATGCGGAGCCCAGACGGGGCGCATTCTCTCGGAGTTTTCAGAAGACAGTATCCACGATTGTCCCGATAGCCGAGCGTCGGCGCGCGGGCTGATCGCTGGGCGGGGTGGTTGATGGGGGGATTGCCTGATCTGGGCTGGTCGCGCGCGCCTCGGCTCCTCCGACCGGACCCTTCCCCGGATCGGGGACCGGGGCGGCCGAACGGTTCGGTGTTCATCAAACGGGCCAAGGATCACCGGTCTTGATTGAAACGTGAATCTTCCAAAGGCTCGGCGTCCCCTGAACACGCGCGTCGGGCATCACGCGCGCCTCTTCGCGGCGGTGAAACCGCGACCAGAGCCACGCAGCCGACGTCGAAAATGCCTGAGTATCAATCTCTCCGTTGCAGAAATAGAAACGTTGCGTTAATTTGTACGCTCAGAGCAGAAATTGACCCGAGTCCGAGGCGGGTCGCACTCCACTCCACAACGGGTACGCGCGGAGGCCGCAATGGACGTCACCAAGACCGGTACAACGGGAACCTACGGCGCCAACGGCGCGACTCCCGGCGCATCAGGAACCGCGGGCGGCGCGGGTGGGGTCGCCACCGCGACCAACACGGGCAGCGGCGACCAGGCGAACGCCGCCACGGCCAATGGCGGGGCCGGCGGCATCGGCGGCAGCGGCGCCTACCTGATCGGTGGACCTGGCGGCAACGCGGGCGCGGGCGGCAAGGGTGGTAACGCGAACGCGACCACCTCGACGCTGATCAACGTCGCGGCCGCGATCACCTCCTACGCACGGGCCACCGGAGGTGCTGGCGGCTTCTCGGGCTTTCCAGGCAATTACGGCACCCCGCAGAGCGGCGCGGGTGCGAACGGCGGCGGCGGCGGCACGGCCACCGCATCCACCGTCGCCACCAACACACTGGGCGTGGCCTATGCGACGACCCGCAGCTATGGCGGGACGGGCGGGCGTGGCGTGGGCACCGGTTCGGCCGGCGGAAGCGGCGGCGTCGCGGCCAACAGCACCGCCACGGCCAACGGCACGGGCGCCTATGCGACCGTTGTCCAGACGGGTGGCAGCGGGGGCCAGGGCTCGGGCGGCGCCAATGGCGGCGCGGGCATTGCCAGCACCCTGACCAATGCCGTCTCGGGGTCGACAACCGGCGGGACGCTCCGCCTGCACCAGTTGGCGCGCGGCGGTTCCGGCGGCTACAGCACCGCTGGCATCGGGGGCGCCGCGGGGGCGGCCACGTCAAGCCTGACCTTCGACGACACGAAGAACGCCCAGCAGTCCTCCGACTTCGCGGGGACCAGCAAGGCCTATGCCGGCAGCGCGGGCTACGGCACATCGGTGAAGGCCGGCGGCTAGGCGACCGCGACGATCGCGCTGACCGGCGCGAACGCCATCGCCGCCAGCGCCACGGCACTCGGCGGCATGGGCGGGTCCGTGTTGGGAGACGGGATCAGCACCCCGCCGGGCAGCGGCGGCGCGGGTGGGGCGGCGACAGCCGATGCGTCCGCGATCAGCACCTCCGCCACCAAGAATGCTGTCGCGCGCGCCTATGCGACCGGTGGCCAGGGCGGCTCGGGCGTCGGGGCCGGCAAGTCGGGCGGGGCCGGCGGGGTCGCGTCGGGCACGACGGCTTCGGCGGTCGGCTACAACGCCTATGTCTATGCCAAGCAGTTTGGCGGGCGCGGCGGCAACGGCCGCTATGGCGCGGCCGGCGGCAAGGGCGCGGCCAGCACGCTGACCAATGCGGTGTCCGGCAACGCGAAGGGCGGGTTGCTCCGGCTTTTCCAATATGCGACCGGCGGCATCGGCGGTGGCGCCAGCCTAGGCGGCAAGGGGGGAGACGGCGGTTCGGCCACGTCCTCCCTGACCTTCGATGACGTCGCGACCAATGCCACGGAAGCGTCCAACCTTGGCGGCAAGGCGTCCGCGAGCGGCCTCGGCGGCGGTTATGGCGGGACCGGCGGCGCCGGCGGAACGGCGACGGCCAGCATCAATCTCACCGGCTCCGCCGCTGTCAGTGCCACGAGCTCGGCCTACGCGGGCAGCGGTGGCGCGATCGGCTATGGCCAGGTCGGCAACGGTACCGCGGGTGCAACCGCCAGCGCCACGGCCTCCGCGACCTCCACGGGGGTGAGCAACACGGTTGAAGCGCGGGCCCTCTCCCGGGGCGGCGTTGGCGGCACCGGGCGCGACAAGGGCAATTCCGGCGGCGCGGGTGGCGTGGCCAGCAAGACGACAGCCGTTGCCAGCGGGAAAAGCGCCTATGCCATTGTCAGCCAGTCCGGCGGTGATGGAGGGCACGGCCAGGAGGGCGCGACCGGCGGCGCCGGAACCGCCTCCACCGTGACCAACGCCGTCAGCGGGTCGACGACCGGAGGCACGCTGTCACTGCGGCAGTCCGCCTTCGGCGGCACCGGCGGCACCGGATACAAGGGAGCCGGCGGCGCGGGCGGGGCGGCGACCTCTGCCCTGACATTCAATGACATCACGCAGAACGCCGTCGATGCGTCTTCCCTGAGCGGGACCGCCCGCGCGGAGGGCGGTACGGGCGGACGCGGGCAGACCGCCGCGAATGGCGGCACGGCAACGGCCTCCATCGTGTTGACGGCCACGAATACCGTCAGTGCAACCGCCTATGGCCAGACAGGCGCCGGCGGCAACAACATTGATGGCGGAAACGGCGGGAAGGGCGGTGCCGGTTCGGCCTCGGCCGCCGCCACCTCCGCCAAGGGGACCGCGTTCGCCTATGCGCGGATGACCGGCGGCACGGGCGGGTCCGGCCAGGGCGGCGGCAACGCGGGTGGCGCCGGCGGCGTCGTCAGCGGCGTCACCGCGACCGCGACCGGGCAGGCCGCGGTCGTAACGGCGGGCCTGACCGGCGGCTATGGCGGCACCGGCTATGCGGGCGCCGATGGCGGCGCCGGCGCGTCGAGCACCCTGACCAACGCCGTCACGGGCAGCAGTAACGGCGCCTACTTGCGGCTGAATCAGCGCGCCACTGGCGGAAATGGCGGTGCATCCACCTCCGCCACCGGCGGACAGGCGGGCGCCGGAACGGCCTCCTTGACGTTCAATGACCAGTTGAGCCCGGTCGCCTCGGCGAACCTGCTCGGGCGGATCTACGCGACCGGCGGCAGCGCCGGGGATGGCGCGGTCGTCTCGAAGGGCGGCACCGGTACGGCGACGGCCAACATGACCGGTAGCGGCCGGGTCTCCGCCTATGCCCGCGCCACGGGCGGCAAGGGCGGTTCCATCGCGGCCGGCAAGGAGGGATCGGGCGCGACCGGCGGTTCGGCCGCGGCCACCACGACGGCAATCACATCGTCGAAGTACCAGATCGCGTATGCTTATACGCGTGCCTATGGTGGCAAGGGCGGCAACGGCACGGGGGGCGGCAATGCCGGCGGGGCGGGCGGCGTTGCCAGCGGGAGCACCGCGACGGCGTCGGGCGTCTCCGCGGTGGCATTCGTACTCCAGACGGCAGGGGCCGGTGGCACGGGCCAGGGTGGCGCCGCGGGTGGGGCGGGCGGGGCGAGCACGCTCACCAATGCGGTGTCGGGATCAACGAACGGCGGCTTCCTGGGGCTGCGGCAATACGCCACCGGCGGCCTTGGCGGCTACAGCGCGGAGGGTACGGGCGGCGCCGGCGGGGCGGCGACATCGGCGCTGACCTTCGACGATATCGCGGCGAACGCGACGAAGGCCTCCTATGTCCAGGGCACCAGCGGGGCGACGGGTGGCAACGGCGGAGCCGGCAAGGTCGCCGGCGGCAAGGGCGGGGCGGCCAGCGCGACGGTCAGCTTCACGGGTCAGCACAATGTCAGGGCCGATGCCTCGGCGTCCGGCGGCAATGGCGGCGGCATCGCACCCGGCGGTTCGGCGAACGGAACCGTCGGTGCGTCCGCGACGGCATCGGCCTCGGCGACGACAACCTCGGCCAGTCTCATGGCCAAAGCGATCGTGAGCGCGGAGGGCGGTGATGGCGGCAGCGGTCGTGGCGTCGGCAAGGCCGGCGGCACCGGCGGCGCCGCCAGCAGCACAACGGCCTCCGCCTCGGGTCACTCTGCCTATGCGTCCGTGCAGCAGACCGGCGGCGCGGGCGGCGTCGGCAACGAGGGGGCCAATGGCGGCCAGGGTGCGGCGAGCATCCTGGTGGACGCGGTTACCGGTGTAACGACCGGGGGATCGCTCGACCTGCGGCAGTCGGCCACGGGTGGCGCCGGCGGCTACAGCGCCAGCGGCACCGGCGGGGCCGGCGGCGCGGTGACCGCCGGCCTGACATTCAATGATGAAACGGCGAGCGCCATCGATGCCGGATCGATCTTCGGCCGCGTGGCCGCGATCGGCGGGGCGGGCGGTAGCTCCAGCACGGGCGGTGCGGGCAAGGGCGGCCTGGCCATCTCCACCACCACCATGACCGGCATCAACGCCGTCACGGCCGAAAGCCGAGCGACGGGCGGAAGAGGGGGATATCTGGCCGCGGTCCTGAATGGAAATGGCGGCAACGCCGGCGCCACCG
The DNA here is from genome assembly GCA_947476855.1 of Acetobacteraceae bacterium. The sequence continues at coordinate 2,509 of CANJSR010000025.1, read as the reverse complement.
CGGCGGCGACCGCGACCAAGGCTTCTGGATATACCTTCGCCACCGCCAACGCCTTTGCTTATGGCGGCGCGGGCGTGCTCGAGGGTTCGGCGAACGCCACCGCGACGGCCACCACCATGGCAGGTCAGCGCGCATCGGCGAGCGCCCTGGCGGATGGACGGATCGGCCAGGCCAAGGCCACGGCCGTTACCACCACGACCGGCCTGATGACCGGCGTCACAGCCGTCGCGGAGTCGCAGGTCGGCAGTACGGCGCGATCGGACAGCATCGCCAATGCTGGCAGCGTGGAAGGCGGCTTCCAGGGCGTCTCCGTCAACACCTACAGCTTTGCCACATCCCTGCCGAACGCCGGAGTCATCGCGACGGCGCTGGCGGGAAATTCGAACGTCAACACGGTGTTCAATACACCGCTTGCGACGGTGTTCGCGACGGGCATCCAGGGGGCGAACTATGCCTCGGACGCGGCAGGCAACCGGACCTACAAGAGCACCGTCACCTGGTCGGTGAATACGACAACGTTATCGGGCGATCTCGTCGTCGGGCTGCTGGATTTCCAGAGCCTGGGCACCGGTTTCTCCAGCCTGACGTTCAATGTGACGATCGAGGGTGGGTCGGTCTTCACCAAGGCGTTCAACGCCGCCGGGCTGGCGTCGGCGCAGACCTTCTTCGACAACAACACGATCAACCTGGGCGATGTGGCGCAGGACGCGGACCTGACGGTTGCGATCAACTACACGCTGATCGGCAATACGGTGGGCGCCGGGTTCGGCATGTCCTACGTGCTGGGCACCACGAACGATGAGATCGACACGACCCCGCCGGTGGCGCCGGGCATCCCGGACCTGCAGAGCGGCTCCGACTCCGGCGTCTCCAGCACGGACAATATCACCAACGCGACCTTCCCCGCCTTCACCGGCACCGCGGAGGCGAACGCGACGATCAAGGTCTTTGCGGGTGCAACCAATATCGGCAGCACGACCGCCGACATCGCGGGCAACTGGACGCTGTTTTCCGGCTTCCTGGCCGATGGCACCTACGCGATCACCGCCACGGCGACCGACAAGGCAGGCAACACCGGCCCGGCATCGTCCGCGCTGAACATCACGATCGACACAGCCGCGCCGGCCGCCGCGGGAACACCCGACATGACGGCCGGCTCGGACACGGGCCTCTCCAGCACCGACAATGTCACCAAGACCACCCCCCCGGCCTTCTCCGGCAAGGCGGAGGCGAAATCGACCGTGACGCTGGTTTCCTCGGTCAGCGGCCAGATTGGCACCGGGGTCGCGGATGCGCTTGGCGACTGGTCGATCACACCCGCCGGGGCGCTGGGTGAGGGCGCCCACTCGATCACCGCCTTCGCCACCGACATCGCCGGGAACGCCGGCGCATCCTCGGCCGTTCTGGCGATCACGATCGACAACACCGCGCCGGACGCGCCGACGGCCCTGAACCTGGTGACCGGGTCGGACAGCGGCGTGTCCTCGACCGACGACATTACGAACGACGATACCCCGGCTTTCTCCGGCAAGGCGGAAGTCGGCACCAAGATTGCCCTGTTCGCCGGCGCGGTCGAGGTCGGCACCGCGACAACGAACGGCGCCGGCGTCTGGACCATCACGACCAGCGCCCTGGCGCAGGGCGCGCATGTCATCACCGCGATCGCCACCGACCTGGCCGGCAATGTCAGCGTGAAGTCCTCCAGCCTGTCGGTGACCATCGACACCACCGCGCCGGACGCACCGACCGCCGTGGACATGATCGTGGCCTCCGACACCGGGGACTCCACCACCGACAACATCACCAAGGTCACGACTCCGACCTTCACCGGCAAGGCCGAGATCGGTACCACCGTCACGCTGTTCGACGGGGCAACCCAGGTGGGCACCGCAACCGCCGACGGCACCGGCGCCTGGTCGATCACCAGCACAGCCCTGACCGCCGGCGCACACACCATCACTGCCACGGCCACCGACACGGCGGGCAATGTCAGCGGGGCCTCGACCTCCGTGGTGGTTTCAGTCGATACCACCGCCGCCGCGCCGACCGGCGTGGACATGCAGGCGACGTCGGACAGCGGAGCGTCCAACACCGACAACATCACGAACGTGACGACCCCGAACATCCTGGGCAAGGGAGAGATCGGCGCAACCGTCACCTTGTTCCGCGCGGGCGTGTCGGTCGGTACCGCGAAGGTCAACGGCAGCGGCAACTGGCTCATCAAGACCTCCGCCCTGGCCGATGGCACGCATGGACTGCGCGCGCGCCAGACCGATGTCGCGGGCAATGTCAGCGCCCTGTCTACTCCGCTGAACATTACTGTTGATACCACCGCCCCCGCGGCCCCCGTGGTGAGCAAGGTCAGCACCACCGCCGTCTCCGGCACGACCGAGGCCAGCACGCCCATCGTGCTGTTCAACGGCGCGACGCAGATCGGGTCCACGACGTCGGACGGCCTCGGCGCCTGGTCCATCCCGGTCGCGCTCGGCGCCGGCAGCCATGCGTTGAC
>CANJSR010000024.1 GCA_947476855.1 Acetobacteraceae bacterium | reverse complement strand
CCCATCCAGCGCAAGCCCGCCTGGATCAGGGTCAAGGCGCCCACGCATCCGATCTATCACGAGACTCGAAAACTGATGCGCGACGCCGGCCTGGTGACGGTATGCGAGGAAGCCGCCTGCCCGAACATCGGCGAATGCTGGTCGCAGCGGCACGCGACCATGATGATCATGGGCGACACGTGTACCCGCGCTTGCAGCTTCTGCAATGTCAGCACGGGAATGCCTGAACCGCTCGATGCGACCGAGCCGGCGCGCGTGGCGGGCGCCGTGGCGCGTTTGGGGCTGCGGCATGTGGTGATCACATCGGTGGACCGGGACGACCTGGCCGATGGCGGGGCGGGGCATTTCGTGGCCGTGATCCAAGCGGTACGGGCGGCGGCGCCCGCGACGACGATCGAGGTTCTGACGCCCGATTTCCTCCGCAAGCCCGGCGCCGTCGAGGTCCTGGCGGAGGCGCCGCCGGACGTGTTCAACCACAACCTGGAAACCGTGCCGCGGCTGTATCCGACGATCCGGCCGGGCGCGCGGTATTACCAGTCCCTGCGTCTTTTGGATGAGGTGAAGCGGCGCTCTCCCCGTCTGTTCACCAAGTCCGGCCTGATGGTGGGGCTCGGCGAAACCAAGGCCGAGATCGGACAGGTCATGGACGATCTGCGGATCGCCAACGTCGATTTCCTGACCATCGGCCAGTATCTGCAACCGACCGCCAAGCATGCCGCGGTCGACCGCTTCGTGCCGCCCGAGGAGTTCGAGGAGCTCGCCGCCATGGCGCGCGCCAAGGGGTTCCTGCTCGTCTCGGCCACACCGCTGACCCGCAGCTCCTACCACGCCGATTCGGATTTCGCGGCGCTGCGGACGGCGCGGGAGGCCCGGGTGCCGGGTGCATCCATGGGGATCGCCGAAGCCTCCTGATGCCCACCCACTCCGAGACCCAGATCGTTCCGTACCGGCCCGACCAGTTGTTCGACCTGGTGGCCGATGTCGCGCAATACCCGCGCTTCCTGCCGTGGTGCGTCGGCGCGCGGGTGCGCTCCCGCACGGACACCGAGATGGTGGCCGACCTGACCATCGGCTTCGGCCCGTTCCGGGAGACGTTCACCAGCCGCGTGCAGCTCGATCGGCCCGGGCACATCCTGGTCCGCTATGAGAACGGCCCTTTCAAGCATCTGCACAACCACTGGCGCTTCAACCCGCATCCGGACGGCACCGAGGTCGATTTCAACGTCGACTTCACCTTCCGCAGCCGCATCCTGGAGGCCGCGATCGGCGTGGTGTTCCACGAGGCGGTCCGCCGCATGGTCGGCGCCTTCCACAAGCGCGCCCATCAGGTCTACGGCCCCCAGAAAGGTTGAGGCCCCAAGGTTGAGGCCCCGGGGCTGTCCATCGGGGCGGGCGCTCCCCCCTGAATCGCAGGGCTGACACGGCGGCCGCGTCCTGCTTTCCTGTGCGCCACGCCTCCACAGGATAACCGTCATGGTCCATGCCCCGGTTTACGCGCCGGCCTCGTCCCCGTTGATCTACGCGCCGCATCGCCCCGATCCCGCGCTGCCCCCGGTGCGCGTGAACCTCTATTCCGACACGCAGACCAAGCCATCCATGGCGATGAAGGAGGCGATGCTGCGCGCCGAACTCGGCGATGAGCAGCATGGCGACGACCCCACCATCCATGCCCTGAACGACCGCATGGCGGCGCTGCTGGGGAAGGAGGCGGCGATGTTCCTGCCCTCCGGCACCATGTGCAACCAGATCGCCATCGTCGTGCATTGCCGCCGCGGCGATGAAATCCTCGCCCATGAAAGCAGCCACATCGTCGCCAACGAAGGCGGCGGCCCCGGCTCCCTCGCCGGCGCCGTCATCCTGGGCCTGCGCGGCGAACGCGGCCAGTTCGACGCCGACACCGTCCGCGCCGCCATGCGCGAGCGCCGCCGCAACAGCCCGCCGCAGACGCTGCTGGAAGTCGAGCAGACCGCCAATTCCGGCGGCGGCACCGTCTGGCCGCTGACCAAGCTGAACAGCGTCCTCGACACCGCGCACGAGCTGGGCATGGCCACCCACATGGATGGCGCGCGCCTGATGAACGCCGTCGTCGCCTCCGGCGTGCCGGCGCATGAGATGGTGGCGGGCTGCGACTCCGTCTGGCTCGATTTCACCAAGGGCCTCGGCGCGCCGCTCGGCGCCGTGCTGTGCGGCAGCGCCGCCTTCATCGACCAGGCCTGGCGGTGGAAACAGCGCCTCGGCGGGTCGCTGCGCCAAGCCGGCATGAACGCCGCCGCGTGCCTCTATGCGCTCGACCACAACATCGACCGCCTGGCCGAGGACCACACGAACGCCGCCGCCCTCGCCCGCGGCCTGTCGCAACTGCCCGGCCTGATCGTCGAGCAACCCGAAACCAACCTGGTGTTCTTCGACACGAAAGGCACCGGCCTGACCGCAGACGCCTTCGCCGACAAGGCGCGCCAACTGGGCATCATGGTCTCGACCGTCGGCCCCTACCGCGTCCGCGCCTGCACCCACCTGGACGTCAGCCGCTCGGACATCGACACGGCGCTGGCCGGGTTCGGGGACGTGCTGCGGGGGTGAGGAAGGGCTGGTGCGTTGCCCCAGACCCCACCAGGGGCTTTGCCCCTGGACCCCACCAAAGGCCTCAGGCCTTTGGAAACCGCTCCGTTGGGGGGATTGCAGGAGGGGCCAACCGTGACCCATCAAGGTCCGGGTTGGCCCCTCCTGCAATCCCCCCAAAACTGAATGGTTCCAAGGGCTGTGCCCTTGGTGGGGGTCGAGGGGGCAAAGCCCCTCGCGGGGCTTGGGGCAGCGCCCCAACCCTTCCTAAGCCGCCGCGGCCACGGCCTTGCCCCCGGACAAGCGGTAGATGCGGTCCAGGCGTTCGACGCCGACCAGGCGGTGTGCGATCAGGATGACCGTGCGGCCTTCGGCCACGGTGTTCAGCGTGGTCAGGAAGGCGCGTTCGGTATCGGCGTCCAGGCCGGCGCAGGGTTCATCCAGGATCAGGATCGGGGCTTGGGAGAGCAGCGCGCGGGCCAGGGCCAGGCGGCGTCCCTGGCCGCCTGAGAAGCGGGCACCACCTTCGCCCACCCATGTGTTCAGGCCATCGGGCAGGGCGCGGACGACATCGCCGATGCGGGCGGCGTCGAGTGCGGTCCAGAGGTCCGGTTCCGTGGCGTCCGGGCGGGCGAGCAGCAGGTTGGCGCGGATCGTGTCGTCGAATAGGTGCGTGGACTGGCTGAGCCAGGCGATGCGCGCGCGGACGGTGGCGGCTGGCAGGGTAGCGATATCGACGCCGCCCAGCAGGACGCGGCCCTCGGACGGGGCGGCGACTTTCAGGGCCAGGGCCGAGAGGGTGGATTTTCCCGCACCGGACGGGCCCAGAAGGGCGATGCGGGATCCGGGGTGAAGGTCGAGGGAGAGGCCATCGAAGACGAGGGGCCGGTCCTCGGCCCAGCGAAAGCGCACGCCCTCGAACCGCAGGGCGTGGCCTGTGGGCGCGGCGGCGGGCTGGGCGGGGTCGGGCACCGGGATGGGCGCGTCGGCGGCTTCCAGCACGCGATGGGCGGCGGCGGCGGCGTGGCCGGCATAGGCCCCGGCACGGGGCAGGCCGCCCACGGCCTCGAAGGCGGCGATCACCAGGAAGGCGGCGGCGACCGCGGCGGCGGGGTTGGTTCCGGCGGCGATCAGGATCGCGAGGATGGCCGCCTGACCGCACAGGAAGGAACCGGCTCCAGCGAGGGCGACACGGCGCGCCAAAGCGTGCTGGGCGGACAGGAGACTGGCCTCCCGCGCCTGCATGGCGGCGAGCATGCGGCCCTCGGCCCCGAAGGCGCGGACCTCCCGCAGGCCGGTCAGGGCATCCAGCACGACCACCCGCAGCGCGCCGGCGGTAGTGGAGAGGCGTTCCCCGGCGTCGCGGGCCGATCGGGCGGCGAGGGCGGGCAGCGCGAAGGCGCCGAGGGCGAACAGCACGCCAATCACCAGGGCCAGGATCGGCGCGGGCGGGGCGATGACGATGACCAGCAGCGGAAACAGCAGCGCCGCGCCCGCCAGAGGCACGATCAGGCGGAGGTAAAGCCCGTCCAGTGCCTCGATATCACCCACCAGGCGGGACAGCAGGTCGCCGGCCTGGCTGAACCCGAGGCCGCCCGCTCCGGTCGCGGCGACGCGGCGGAAGAACCAGACCCGCAGGTCCGCCAGCGCGCGGAAGGTGGCGGCATGGGTGACCAGGCGTTCGGCGTAACGCAGCACGATCCGCGCCCCGCCCAGGCCGCGCAGCAGCACGGGCGCGACCAGGGTGCCGGTAGCGACGGCGGCGGCGATCATGGCACCAGACAGCGCCATCAGGCCGACGGCGGCGGCGAGGCCGAGCATCGCCAGCGCGGCGCCCAGGACCAGCCATGGCAACCGTCCGCGCCAAAGGCTGAGAATACGCAGCAGGTCGGCGCGCATCAGGCCGCCCCCCGCGCCGGTTCGGCCTGTCCGGCCTTGATGTCCAGCCGCCTGCCGCTGAAGGCATGGGCGGCGGCGGCGTGGCTCGCCAGGATCACCGTGCGGCCCAGCGCGAGGCGGCGGAGACTGTCCAACACCTCGCTTTCGGTCGCTGGGTCGAGATGGGCGGTGGGCTCGTCCAGCAGCAACACGGGCGCGTTCTTGAGGAAGGCGCGGGCGATGGCGACGCGCTGCGCCTGCCCGCCCGAGAGGCCATAGCCCCCCTCCCCGATCCTTGTGTCCAGGCCCGCGGGCAGGTCGGCGGTGAAGCGGTCGACGCGGGCGGCGCGGGCGGCCTCGGTGACTTCCTCATCGGTGGCCTCGGGGCGGGCGAAGCGGATGTTTTCCCGGATCGTGCCGGCGAACAGGACGGGGCGCTGGCCGATCCAGGCGGTCAGGCGCGACAGGGCCGCCGGCACCAAGTCGGTGATGTCGGCGCCGTTGATGGTGACCCGGCCGCCGTCGGGGCGAACGAAGCCCAGCAGGATCTCGATGACGGTGGATTTCCCGGCACCCGAGGGGCCGGCGAGGATCAGGGTCTCCCCCGCCGGCACGCGGAAGGACAGGCCATCGAGGGCCGGCCCGCGGGAGGCATCCCAGGTCAGGCGCACCTTGTCGAAGGCGATGGTGACCCCCTGCGCCTCGACGGTGCGGATGGTCCTCGGCGGGGCCGGTTCCGGCATCGGCGGAATGTCGAGCAGCGCCTCGGCCGCGCCGGTGGCGTGCAGGCGGTCCTGGTAGGCGGCGGCGAAGGCGCGCAGGGGGGCGAAGAACTCCGCGATCAGCAGCATCACGAACAGCGCCTGGCCGGGATTGGCCAGCGTGCCGCCGATCAGCGCCTGGCCGTAGCGGACCGCCAGCGCCACGAGGGCGATGACCATCGCGAGGTCGAGCGCGGCCGAGGACAGGAAAGCCACCCGCAGCACCCGCATGGTACGCGCGCCCAGCTCCCGCGCGGCCTTCGAGAGGGCTTCCGCCTCGTCATCGGCGCGTCCGAGGGAGACGATCGTGGCGATGCCCCGGATCCGGTCGAGGAACCGGGCCTGCAACCGCGCCATGGCGATGAACTGCCCCCGCGCGGCGGTGGCCGCACCCAGGCCCGCGGCCGCCATGCCGACAGGCACCAGCAGCCCGCAGCCGGCCAGGACCAGCGCGGCCATGGGATCAACGAACAGCACCGCGACCAGCACGATCAGCGGGCCAGCGACGGCGAGCACGGCCGCGGTCACCCAGCGGGAATAGAGCCCGTCCAGCGCCTCGATCCGGTCCACGACGATGGTGGCGAGGTCACCCGAGTGCCGCGCCCGCAGCATGGCGGGTCCCGCGTGCAGCAGGCGGTTCAGCGTATCGGTCCGCAGGCGCCGGCGCGCGCCTGCCCCGGCCTCGGCCGCCGCGACCTCGGCCGCGTAGCCAAGGCCGGCCCGGGCGAGCACGAGGGCGGCGAAGGCCAGCAAGGGCCAGACGGCGATGCGGGCGGTGGCCGAGAGAGCCTCGGTCAGGACGCTGGCGGAGCAGAACGCCTGGGCAACGGCCAGGATGACTCCGGCCACGCCGCACCCAAGCGCCAGGCGGGCGCCGCGGGAGCCGTTGCGGAGTTCAGCGCGCATCCAGGCACGAGAGGCTGTCTTGCTTTGTTCGGAATCGGCCATGATCGCTGGGATTAGCGCAGGCTCGTCCCGTTGGACAGGGTGGCATTGGATTGGGAGGGCTGGTTGGCCGCGCGCGGGAGTTGAATACGACTGTATGGTAACGTTGTTGGGTGGGAGTTCTGCTCGGCCGGCGGGGGGAGGCCGGCCCGCGGACGGACCGGCCCCGACCCCCTACCGCCTTTCGATGTTGATCTTGACTTTCAGGTCAAGGACCACCACGATCAGCAGCAGGAAGAGGAGATGGTTGAGCATCTCTAACCTCCACTCGGTTAGCCGGCGGGCTTATTCCCGCCGGCTATTCCTTTTTGGGGGGTATCCGTGAATAAAGGGTTACCGTCCGGCAGTCTTTCGGGCCAATTGCCACGATAACCCAATAACGTCGGTTAATCGTTCCATGCCTTGTTCCACCGGGGAGGATCGGCCCGCGCACGGACCGATCCCTTCCCCTAGTCCTTCTCGATCGTGATCTTGACTTTGCGGTCAAGGATCACGATGATCACGGCCAGGATCAAGAGATGGCTGATCATCCCTTATCCCTCCAGTGGTTAGCCGGCGGGCCTATTCCCGCCGGCTTTCCCATTCTGGCAGCCAAGTATGAACGAAGTATTGACGCCGGCCGATTTTTCGGAGCCCCGTCAGTGCATCACATCCCCGCCATTCGGTGACAGCGTCGCCCCCACGAAGAAGCCGCCATCCGGCCCCGCCAGCAGCAGCGCCGTCGCGGCGATTTCCTCGGGTCGGCCGAAGCGGCCCACGGGCAGCGCCGCGATGAACGCGTCCCGATCCGCCGGGTCCATCGTCGCCGTCAGGTCCGTGTCCACCGGACCTGGAGCCACCGCGTTCACCCGCACGCCCTTGGGCGCCGCCTCCCACGACAGTGACCGCGTCAGGCCGATGATCGCCGCCTTGGCCGCCGAATAGGGCGCGGAATTCACCGCCCCCTTCAACCCGCGCTGCGACGCCACGTTGATGATGCAGCCCTTCCCGCGGGCCACCATCGCCGGATAGACCGCCTGCGCCATGAAGAACATGCCCTTCAGGTGGACGGCCATCAGGCGGTCGAAGTCGTCCTCGGTATAGGCCTCGAACGGCTTGCGGATGTTCATCCCGGCATTGTTGAACAACACGTCGATCGGGCCGAACCCGGCCTCCACATCCGCCACGAAGGCCCGCGTCGCCGCGATGTCCGCCGCATCCGCCGACCGGTGCATAGCCCGCCGGCCCAGCGCCCGGATTTCCCCCGCCGTTTCCTCGGCCTTGGCATCGTCGTTCAAATGCGTGAACGCGATGTCCGCCCCCTCGCGCGCGAAAGCCAGCGCCGTCGCCCGCCCGATCCCGCGCGATCCGCCTGTGATCAACGCGATCTGTCCCTGCAGCTTCATGGTCCACTCCCGATTTCGCGCATCTGCGTTACAAGCCCGCATGTTGCCCGTTGTTCGCCGTTGCACCAAGGTGGGGTCATGTTGATTGCCCGAACCCTGACCGATCTGCGTGCCGCCTGCGCCGCCTTGCGCGCCCAGCGTGGCTCCCTCGCCTTGGTGCCCACCATGGGCGCCCTGCATGAGGGGCATAAGACCCTCGTGCGGACCGCCGTCGCCTCCGGCGCCGCCACCGTGACGTCCATCTTCGTGAACCCCCTCCAGTTCGGGGCGTCCGAGGACCTGGCCCGCTATCCCCGCGATGAGGAAGGCGACCTGGCGAAACTGCGCGAATGCGGCTGCGACCTGGTCTGGATGCCCGACGTCGCCACGATGTACCCGCCCGACGATACCACCACGATCACCGTGGAAGGCCCCGCCGGACGGTGGGAGGGTGATGCCCGCCCCGGCCATTTCCGCGGCGTGGCCACCGTCTGCTGCAAGCTGTTCGGCCAGGTCCGCCCCGACCGCGCCTATTTCGGCGAAAAGGACTGGCAGCAGTTGCAGGTCATCAAGCGCATGGTCGCCGACCTGCTGCTGCCGCTGGAGATCATCGGCGTCGAGACGGTCCGCGAATCGGACGACCTCGCGCTGTCATCGCGCAACCGCTTCCTGACGCCGGATGAACGCGGGTTGGCGCCGACCCTGCCTCAAGGACTGCGAGCGGCGATCGCAACGCTGAAGGATGGGCGGGACGCCGAACCGGTCCTGGCCGCGATCCGCGCCCACCTGACGCAGGCCGGCTTCGAGGTCGACTACTTCGCCCTTGTCGACGGCCCCAGCCTCGCGCCGATCCCCGCGGTCCGGTCTGGCGCGCGCCTGATCACGGCGGCCAAGCTGGGCAGCGTGCGCCTGCTGGACAACATGGGTCTGGGCTGACGCCCCCTCAGCGACGGGTCGGCGGCCGAGGGAACGGAATGACATTTGCTCTTGCGGGGGGTGGATCGGCAGCGGCACCGCCCACGGCGATGTTGAAGGTCACATCCACCCCGCGGCACCACCGGCAACGATAGCGGGATAACAGGCCCGCAATCGTGGTCGCCGGTCCGAATTTTTGGGCGAACCACTCCATTTCCGTCATGTCATGCGCGCCGCACCGACAATCGATCGTTATCCGCGCCTTCGGAATGGTATCAGGTGACGCGGCCAGGGCCGCCCGCGTGATCGCCTGTGCGCGCGTTGCTTCTGGATCACTGATCTGGTGCATGACAATCCTTCGGGTTCATGGCCATGCCCGCCATACCCACATCATCGTCCCTAGCAGAGCGACCCACGCCACAAGGGACGCGCCGAAAATCAATCGTACGGCCAGATGCAACGGCAGGCGATACGGGTCCGGATACGGCCAGGGCCTTGCCAAAGAATCGCCTGACAGGGCACCAGCGTGAACTTTCTGTTCCTGGAGTCTTTCCATGCCGGCACCCTAACCGGCAATTGCGCACTACAATGTAATTTTTGGAACTATTTTATCGCATGGAGCTTTCATTCGATACAAATGACGACGCATGTGGACCATCGGTCCACACCGGTAGCTCGATGTCGAACACCGCGCCGCCGTCCTTGTTGCGCACGTGGATCGCGCCACCGAAATTCCCCACGATCCCGAAACTGACCGACAGGCCCAGGCCAGTTCCCTGCCCGACCGGCTTCGTCGTGAAGAATGGCTCAAAGAGCTGAGCCATCGCCGAATCGGGAATGCCGCCCCCGTTGTCGGACACTCGCACCCGCACCGTGCCATCCCCATGCTGAGCGGCAATGTCGATCCGCCGGGGCGGGGCATCGCCCCCACGTTCGCTCTGCACCAGGGCATCGCAGGCATTGGCGATCAGATTGACCAGCACCTGCTGAAGCAACCCTGGAGTCGCCCGCGCCGGCGGCAGTGATGCCTCGACCGAGCGGGACACGGTGATCCCGTCCCGTTCGGCTCGCTCGTGCAGGACCAGGCACGCCTCCTCGATCACCGCCGCGACATCCGTGGGCTGCCCGCTCGCCTTGCCCGGGCGGCCGAACTGGCGGATATGCTCGATGATGTCCCCCGCGCGCAGTGCCAGCGCCGAAATCCGCTCAAACTTCTGCTGGGCGATCGCTTGCCCCTTCGCTCCCATCTCCAGGCTGATGGCGCCATTCTCGGCGGCCATGCTGATAGCCGCGAGCGGTTGGTTCAGTTCGTGCGCCAGTCCGACGGCCATCTGTCCCAGACTGAGCAGCCGGCTGGCCCGATCCAGCCGCTGACGCTGCTCCACCTCTCGCGTCACGTCGAACAGATAGCCGGATACCTCGATCCGGTCCGCCGCACGGGTCGTTACCACGCCCAGGTCGCGGATGAACCGTTGCTGGCCGTGACCGTCAACACAGCGATACTCCAGGCAGGTTTCATCCGTCCGGTCGAAGCCGCCCTTGCCGGTGCGCAGAATGTCCAGATCCTCGGGATGCACCAGCGACAGAAAATCCTCGCACGCAGCCGTGGCGTCGATGTCGAGGGTGTTCGCCAGGCGGCCGAGGCCGATCGGGAAGATCACACGCCAATGCCCGTCCGGCTGGATCACCGCCTGATACAGCGTTCCGGGCCCGGTACGAGCGATTACGTCCAGCTCCGCCTGCAAGACCGTCAGCGTCTGACTGGCACGCCGCTGTTCGGTCACGTCGCGCGCAATCATGAATGTACCGTGGAAGGGGGGCTGCCGCGCCTGTTCGAAGACGATAGGGTTAAGCTGCGCCTCCAGCCAGCGTTCGGTAGAGTCGCCTCTCGTGAAGCGAAATGTGACGGTAGCGATCGCACCTGGAGCCCTACGCCGCCACGCGCGTGCAAAGGTCGTTGATCGGTCCCCTGGATGTACGAGCGTACCCGCTGGTTGACCGATCAGGCGTTCCAGGGGGACCCCCAGCAGGGTCGCGGCGGAGGCGTTGGCGTAGACATAGCGGTACTCATGATCCAGCACCGCGATCATATCGGATGTTTGATCCGAGATCTGATGCAGGAAGTCCTTGCGGACCTCGATGGCCGAACGCCGGAACCCGTCCTCGATCCCCCGCCACACTCGCCAGATCATGACGGCCGCGATCACCAGAACAAGCGTCAGGCACCCAAGCGCCAGCCAGACCAGGAACGCGCCACGCGAGTCATTCTCGTCGTGCAACCTGACCAGTGTTTCCTCCCCCAGACCGACACCGACAAGCAGATCGAGGTGTGGAACCGCCAGATAGGCAGCGAACCGCGTGACGCCATCGAGTGGGGAGGGGCCGAATTCGGCGACGGGTTCTACCGCGTTGATGGCGTCGAACCATTCCTGGTCCCGGTCGATCCTCGCACGATTGTTGCCGGATGTCGTGGAAATGACTGTGCCATCCCGCTCGAAGACGGCGAAGACCACGGGCGACACAGGTGCTGACGCCCTGGCGAGGCGCTGGACCTCGCTCTCCTGCAGGCTGACGATGACCACCCCGACAAGCTGCCCGCGCAGATCACGCGCGGCAAAAGCAAACTTGATAGAGCTATGGCCGGTCATCCGACCAACCAACGGACCTTCGATGTCCCGGTACTTGCCGTCGCGGACAATGGCCTGAAAATAGGATCGATCGAAAACACTCGTTCCGGGCACGAACCGCGACGCGGTTGACCACCAGATCAGGCCATCGGGCCGCGCGATCGACAATTGCAGTACTACCCGCCCGGCCACTGACAGGGCGGCGCGTAGTTCTAACTCCCGGATGCGCACTTCATCCTGGTTACCGCGGGCATCGGCATCGGACAACGCTTCGCCGATCCGGACGATTCCTTCCATGCGCTCGGCCAGATCGTCCCAGACGATCCCAACCATCTTCACTTTAAGAGAGGCCTCCGCCAGTCCATGGCGCAGGATGCCGGCTTCCGTCTCTTGGTTCAAGCGTTTGATTTCGATGGCCGTTGCGACAGAAACCATCACGAAGACGGCAACGATCATACACTCAACCGCCAGGAACATTGTCCGGAAGGAGCCAGCTCGTAGAATCATGCGACGACCGGTGCACTCAAGGTCCGACGCTGTCTGGCAGAACCATGGGCCTTGCGAATTGCCGCCACCAGGGTCGCCAGTCGCGTCGGCTTGCGCAGCAAGGCCGATATCCGCAGCCGGTCGGCCTCCGCGACTGTGTCGAGGGTCGCGTGGCCGGTCAGTATGATGACCTCCACCGCGCGGGCGTCGTCGAACTCCCGCAGGACCTGCTCCGCGAGCGTTATCCCATCCCCGTCCGGCATACGGACATCGGTGACCAGGACCGTGATGCAGGGGTCGCCCCGCAGCTGCACCAGTCCCTCGGTTGGGCCGGTAGCAGCGCGGACATCAAACCCGCGCAGCGACAGGCCCTCAACCAGCTCGTTGCGCACGGCTTCGTCATCTTCCACCAGGAGAACGCGGAAGACTTGAGCGGAGGATTTGTCGTGGGAGAACGCTTGCACGCCAGGCCCTTTTTAACCGTGAACAAAATCTATCGAAATTTTTAGCACAAAGGTATTCTGTATATTGTCGTATTGTGTTGTAATTTGTAATATGCATCAGTAATATCTATGCAGATTTCATTGTCATCGGATATAAAATGCCTGGTTCCGCAAGGCATCGGGACATAGTGCATGGCATTGGAACATTTAATATGAACGCCGAGGCAAAGCAGCGCATACTCCTTGTCGAGGATGACCAGATATTCGCAGAGGAATTTGGCGGATTTCTCAGGAGTTTCGGATACGATCTCCACCACGTCGACACGCTGAAGGGCGTGACCGAACTGGTTTCTGGGGAAACCTTTGACATCATCCTGCTGGATCAGATCGTGGGCGGTCGGGATTCGATCGGGGAGCTCGAAGGGATCCGCCTTCTGTTCGATGGTCCAGTTATTATCATTACAAATAACGCAGAGATCGTCGACCGTATCATCGCGCTGGAAACCGGCGCGGACGATTTCATTCAGAAGCTGCAACCATCACGGGAAATCCTCGCGCGGATCAGGGCCGTGATGCGCCGAACCAGCCATGAGCTTGACGGTGGGCCATCCGCCTACACGCCTACACATTCCGCACATCCACCGAGCAAAGAGGTCTGGCAAGTGTCGCACCGTTCACGCACACTCACCACACCAGCCGGCGCAAAGGTGTCACTGACTAGCGCGGAGTTCGATCTGCTCGTGTTCCTGGCCACCAGACGAGGCCGGCCTGTCAGCCGCGACGAAATCTCCCGGGCCGTGTATCAACGCTCACATACAGGTGCGGCAGATCGGACCGTAGACAACCTGCTGTCGCGGCTGCGGCGGTCGTTGATGCCTTACCTCGATTCGGGCAACGCGGTGCGCTCGCTACGCGGGATGGGTTATGTATTCGTGGGCTTCGACATGATCCAGACCGACAGTGCGCCCTACAGTGACCGCCGGGCTTCCAACCGGACGCAGCATGGGCGAGACGCTTAACCTACCGCGACGTCCAGCCACCCGCGCCGGTCATACCGCGCGCGGTCCTTCGCCCGCAGCAGCACCGTCGTCGTGTCCGACTCGACCACCGCCGGCCCGGCCACCACCTGATCCGGTGCCAAGGCCAGGAAGTCATACACCGGCACGTCCAGCCACCCACCCAGATAGACCCGCCGCTGAGCCTTGGGCGCAGCCTCCCCCGAGGCCCCGCCCCCTACCCCGCTCGCGGTCGCCGGCAGGCGCCCGATCGCCGACACCCGCGCGTTCACGAGCACCGCCGGCTGGTCCCGCAGCGCGTAGGTGTACAACCGCTCATGCGCCGCGTGGAACGCGTTCTCGATATCCAGGGCCAGTGTCGGAGAAGCCCAGTCCAGCCCGTCCAGGGAGACGGGGATTTCAAACACCTGCTCCCCATACCGCATGTCGGCGGAGCGCTGGACAGCGACCTCGCCATCGAACCACGCCAGCCGCTGGCGGCCTTCCTTCTCCATCTCGGCGTAGGAGGCGCGGACCGCGTCCACGTCGATCCCAGCGATCTGGCCCTGGCTGCGCGTCAGCTCCACCCGCAGGTCGGTGTTCAGCATCCCCCAGGCCGACAAAACCGAGGCCGCGACGGGCACCACCACCCGCGCCATCCCGAGTTCAGCCGCGACGGCCGAGACATGCAGCCCCGCCGCGCCGCCAAAGGCCAGCAGGGTGAACCCACGCGGATCAACGCCGCGCCGCACGGTGGCCACCCGCACGCCATCGGCCATGCGCGTGTTCACCAGGCGATGGATGCCGCCCGCGGCCTCCGCCACGCCGATGCCCAGCTTGGAGGCCACGCTTTCGACCGCCGCCGTCGCCGCCGCGACATCCAGCGTCCGGCGACCACCCAGGAAGTTGTTGGGGTCCAGGTAGCCCAGCACAAGGTTGGCATCCGTGACGGAAGGCTGAGTGCCGCCCTGCCCATAGCAGGCGGGTCCAGGATCAGCGCCAGCGCTCTCCGGCCCCACCGCCAGCAGCCCGGACCGATCAATCTTCCCGATCGACCCGCCCCCAGCCCCCAACGTCACAATATCCAGGCTCGGCAAGGCAATCCGCGCATTGGCCACCGTCTTGCCGTCCGACAAGGTCGGCTGCCCGTCCCGCACCAGGGCGATGTCGGTCGAGGTCCCGCCCATGTCGAAGGCAACCAGATTGTCCGCCACCCCCTCCCGCGCCAAAGCCACCGCCGCGGCCACGCCACCGGCGGGACCCGACAGCGCCGTGCCAGCGGCCAGGCGCGTCGCCTCGGCGACCGAGGCCACGCCGCCATGCGACAGGATCACCAGCAACTCACCCGCGTATCCGGCCTCGGCCAGGCGTCCCTGCAACCGGCCCAGATAGTTGCGGATCACCGGCCCGACCGCCGCATTCGCCACGGTGGTGGAGAACCGCTCGAATTCCTTGATCTGCGGCAGCACGTCCGACGACGTGGTCACATAGGCCTGCTGCATCCGGGCGCGCACCGCGGCCTCGGCGGCGCGTTCGTGTTCCGGGTTGCGCCAGGAATGGAGGAAGCAGATCGAGACGGCAGCCACATCCTCGGCCGCAAGCTGCTCGATCGCGGCGTTCAAAGACGCGGTGTCCAGTTCGGTTTCCACCGTCCCGTCGTTCAGCGTGCGTTCCTTGACGCCGAGGCGCATCCGGCGCGGCACCAGCGGGTCGGGTGGGGCCATGCGGAGGTTGTAGCGCTCGGGCTTCAAACCCTCCCGCATCTCGATCACGTCGCGGTGGCCTTCGGTCGTCAGCAGGCCGATGCGGGCGGTCTTGCCCTCCAGCAGCGCGTTGGTGGCGACCGTGGTGCCATGGACGATGCGCGCCGTCTGGCCCAGCAGGTCTGTCGCGGACAGGCCCAGGCGTTCGGCCGCGAGCGCGATGCCATCCAGCACCCCGTCCGACTGGTCGCGCGGGGTGGTGGACGCCTTGGCGATGATGGTCCGGCCGTCAGGGCCGGAGACGACGATGTCGGTGAAGGTGCCGCCGACGTCGATACCGATTGTGTAGCTCATGGGGGCAGATTACCCGCTCCCCTCGCCCGCACAATGGTGGCGGGGACGGAAACGCCCCCTGGTCCGGCTCCTGGGCGTGTTTTTCCGGCGCCGCGTTAACCCTTCCTTCACCTCTGGGCCCTAGCCTGACCTCCGCACACAGGTCCCGCGATGCCCGCCCCGCAACTGCCGCCCCTGCAACCCTATTTCCCGACGACGTTCCTGGAACGAGGCGTCGCCCTGCCCTTCACGACGCCGCAGCTTTTCGGCTCGCGCGGGCGGCCGGGGCGTGGCGCGGGGATCGAGATGATCCTGCCCAACCCCTCGGGCGGGCGCGGGGTCTATGTGCTGGACTGGGCCGGGGTGCGCACCTTCTGCCGCCCGACGGTGCATGACCGGCACCTGATCACGAAGGTCGCCGACCTGAAGGCGATCACGCCCCGGACCATCCGCCACGCGGCGACCGAGATCGCCGCCGCCGGCATGGCCGGTGAATCCGCGATGGAGGCCGCCCTTCGGACCATCGAGGCCGAACGCGACGCGCTGGTCGTCGGCAACTACCTGCTGCTGATGACGCTGGTGGAGCAGGTCGATTCCGACGCGCCCGCCGAACCGGGGGGCAAGGCCAATGCGCGGGACACCGAGCAGCGCGCCCAGCGGGCCGTCGCCCGCATCGCCGGCCAGATGGAACGCACCCCTGCCTGGGTCGCCGCCGCGCTGGAGCGGTTGACCGACCTGCTCCGCAACATCGGCGTGCGCGCCCAGTCGAGCCCGCCCCGGGTGCGCCGCACGCTCGATCTGCTGCGCGCGGTCAGGGGGGAGATCAACCAATGGCGGGAACGCAACATCGACAACGCCCTGGCCCCCTATGCCGGGATGATCTGCGCGGTCGCCGACCTGACATTGTCCCTGACGGCGGCGATGGTGGAGGACGTGGACCGTGCCACCGACAGCACGATCAGCCTGCTGCGCGACTGGGCCGATGATCCCGACGGCGTGGCGCGCCTGGCCAGCCAGCCGGAATGGATGCTGGATGGGTGGGAGCAGATCTGCCTGCTGTGGCGCCAGGCGGCGACTCCCGCCGATCAGCGCATCGCGCTGGCCGAGATCGCCGTGCTGGTGCCGGTCCTGCCGCGAGAGATCGCGGACCTCGCCGGCGCGGGTGGCGATGACCGGGTCAACCAGCACCGCCGCCTCGTGCCGCTGAACGAGGACTGGCGCACCGGCGCCACCGTCTTTGAACTGCTCGCGCGGAACGAGGACCTGCGGGCGGTGGGAGTGTAGCGGGATGTCCGAGGTCCAGTCCCCCCCGGCCCTCCCCCCTGGCGCTCCCCCCGGCGCCATCGCGCCATCCGCGGCCGATCTGCGGGCGATGCGGCGCACGCTGACCGCCGCCTCGGACCAGCAGGTCCGGCAGGTCGTGGCGCTGGTGGATGAAATGACCCAGCGCGGCGTGGCGGATGCGCTGATCGAGCCGCTGCGCCGCCGCCTGGTGCAGCTTCGCCCGCCGCGCCGGCTGCGGTTCGAGCGGCTGCTGTTCATGCCGCTCGATCCGCTGATGGTGCAGGCGCGGGACTGGCAACCCTTCAGCCCGACCATCCCGCGCACCGCCATCATGCCGCTCGCCGGTATCGTCCGCATCGCGCTGGGTCGCGACGTAGCGCGGATCGACGCGCTGATCGCCGGACGCACCGCCAACGATGTCGCGGTCGTGGAGGAAGCCGGCGCGCTGCTGTGGCCCCAGGCCGGGCGCATCCTGGCGATCGCGCCGCTGCCGATGGAATGGCCCGATTCGGGGCTGAACACGACCGTCTACCGACCCATCGCGACCGGGGTCGCCGCCGTGCTGGTCCGCCGAGCCGCGATCGAATCCCTGGTCCAGGATGCCTCCAGCGGCGTCCTCGGCGATGGCGAGGACGCGATCACGGCGCTGCTGGCCGACCTCGCCGGGGAAGCGCCCGAGACCCAGGCCCTGGTGGTGGCGCTGCTGGTCGTCCGGCTGCCCCATAGCGGCGCCCTGCTGCGCGCGCTGGCGGGCACCACCGTCACCGGCGCCTTCCGCCGCACCGCCGACCATGCCACCGACTCGCTGGTGGACATGCTGGAGCGTCCGGCCGGGGTCGAAAGCCGCGTCGCGCGGATGGGCCTCGACGCCGCCGCCGTCGAAATCCGGCGGATCGGTGCGTTCCTGTCGGAACTGGAAGAACGGGGCGGCGACCAGAAGCGGCGGAACCGGCTGCGGGCGCTGCGCCAGAGGCTCGATGCCAGTTGCCGGACCCGATTCGCCGAGGCCCTGAAGGAGGATCTGCTGACACCGATACAGGCCATGGCGGGCTCGATCGACCGGCCGGTGCAGACGCTGATGGAGACGACCGCCCGCCATCTGCGCGAACTGGAAACCGAGGCCCGCCAGATCGGCGGCGCCGAAACCTATGACGCCCAGTTGCGGCAGACCGTCGCCACGGTGAAGGCGATGGCCAGCGCGGGCGGGCTGTCGGTGATGCGGTCGGCACGCCTGGTGGAAATCCTCGCGGGGCCCGAGGCGGCGATGTCCCTGCTGGAGCCGGGACCATGAGCGCGTCCCCCGAGGACACACTCCAGGCCGAGAAGCGGGCGCTGCTGCAAAGCCTGGCCACCGCGTTGACGACGGTCAGCAACCGGCTGCGGGCGCTGGAAGCGACCAAGCGGATGATCTTCCTGCTGGCCGCCCGCGCCGAGACGATCGCCGACCAGTCGCTGCGCCTGACCGTCGCCCGGGCGAACGAGGTGCCGGAGGCGTCCTCCGACCTGGTCGCCCAGATCCAGGCCTCCGCCGGCGACTTCACCGAATTGTCCGAGCGGGTGGCGGTCGATATCTCGGCCGAACAGAACCTGGCGGAAACATTGGCCGCGCATGCCGGGCAGTTGCTGCTGATGGTGGGCGCGATGGACCAGGGCGGCGGGTCGGACCGGATGGTGCGGCTGCGGCCCTTGGCCGAAAGCCTGGCCGGGTTGGCGGGCCGGCGCACCTCGGACAAGTCCGTGGCCGAGGAGACCCGGGCACTGGCCGCGCGTTCGGCCGACCTGGCGGAACAGGCGGCGGGCATCGCCCCGGCGGACGGCGGGGCGGATGTCCGGCGCGTGGGCGCCGACCTGTATCACGGGCTGCGCGCGATCGCCGATGACGCCGCGGTGGTGTCCCAGCGGATCGAGGCCGAGGCCGCCCTGCTGAACGCCGCCATGGCCGCGATGGCCGCGGGGGCGGAACGGATGGCCGGCGGTAGCCTGCGGCCGGCCGCCAATGGCGCCGGGGCGCGCATCCAGCAGATGGTGCGGAAGGGCAAGGCGGCGATGGACTGGTCGGGGGGTAGGATGTGATCGGGGACGACACGGGCCGTTTATCATGACGTCCGCTCCAGCCTTGCCGGCCGGGCAAATTGGTATGCGGTCATGCCCGAAATCCGGATAGTTCCCTGCGGGCAATTCCGACGCAGGGTTCAGGTTCGTTTCTTCAGGATCCGTTCAGGTGTTCGATTTGGACCAACTCATCCTGTTCGTCGCGGCGGCCTTCCTGCTCGCTGTAACGCCCGGGCCCGGCATTTTCTATGTGGCGGCACGCACGCTTGCTGGTGGGCGTTCGGAAGGATTGGCGTCCAGTTTCGGCACGGGGCTGGGTGGCCTGGTTCACGTCCTTGCCGGCAGCATCGGTGTTTCCGCCATCGTGCTTGCAAGCGCGGAGCTATTCACCGTGCTGAAGCTGGTGGGCGCCGCCTATCTGGTCTGGATTGGCTTTCGCACCCTGCAGGCCGCCCGCCGCGACGCCGCCACTGGCCTGAACGGTGGGACCGGGGCGGCGGTCGGAACCCGCCGGGCGTTTCGGGAGGGCGTGCTTGCCGAAGCGCTCAATCCAAAAACCGCGGCGTTCTTCCTCGCCTTCATTCCGCAGTTCGTCGATCCGGCCACGGGCTCCGTTGCCTTGCAATTCGTGGTACTTGGGACCGTGTCGGTAGCGCTCAACACGCTCGTCGATGTCGTGGTCGCCTTGGCCGCGAGCCGCATTCGCGAGGGCGCAACGGCGCGCCCCCGGCCGATCAGGCGCCTGCGGCAGGCATCCGGAGGCGCGATGATGGCGCTGGGTGTTGGCCTCGCCTTGGCGAAGCGGCCCGGCTGACGCGTCCGCCGGCTTCCCGCGTTTCAGCTCAGGTCAGGCCCTGGGCGGTGTCGCGGGCGCGGGCCGCCGGATCACGTTCCGCCGCCGGACCCCAGCCGCCGCCACCGCCGGACAGCACATGGATCACGCTGCCGGTGGGAACGGGCACGTTGATCTCCTTGCTTTTCAGCTGGCGCGGTGGCGCGTCGGGGGCCAGCAGCGTGTAGTCGTGCGGGGCGCCGTCCTGGCCGCCGAGGACCCCGCGCGCGCCATGCACAACGCCTTCGCCGGCCGTGTTGGCGACGCAGTTGCCGACCGCTTCCACTCGCAGGCGCATGTCGCCGCCGTAGCCGCCGCGGTGCTTGCCGTCTCCGGCCGAACCCGGGCGGTATTCATGGGTTTCGAACACCAGGGGGAAGCGGGTTTCCGCGACTTCGATCGAGCCGAACTTGATGCCGCCGGCCGAGTGCCATTCCCCGATCGTCGAATACCCGTCGCCCGCGGCCGATCCGCCACCGCCTGGCCGAGACTGGAACATGTGCCAGATGAAGCGGCGGCCGGTGCGCGGGTCCTGCCCGTTCAGCGCGATGCGCAACCGCCGGCCCCAGCCGCCCATGGCCCGCTCGGGGCAAGCGCCGGAGAGGGCGACGATGATCGCCTCGATGATTTCATTGGAGCAATGGCTGGTGCACATCGTGACCGGCGCGCCCTCCCGCGCCCAGACGATCGTGCCTTCCTTGAGCTTGACCGTCAGCGGGCGCAGCGCGCCGTCGTTCTTGGTGACGTCGGGATCGAGCAGGAAGGCAAACGCCATCGCCACCGCCGATTGCGTGTTGGCGTGGGAGGAGTTGATGAAGCCGGTGACCTGCGGATCGGATTCCGTCAGGTCGACGGTGACGTCGGACCCCGCGACGGTGACGCGGGCGCGGATGACGATGTTGGTCTTGCCGAAGCCGTCATCATCGAGCACCGCTTCGCCGGTGTATTCGCCGTCCTTCCAGGTGGCGACGGTGGAGCGGACATGGCGTTCGGACGCGTCGAGCATGTCCTCGACCGCCGCCGACAGCGTGGCGCCGCCGAATTCCTTGATCACGGCTGCCAGGCGTTGTTCGCCGAGCTTGACGGAGCCGATCTGGGCGGCGAGGTCGCCGCGGAAGTCTCGGGGGTGGCGGACGTTCAACGCCAGCATCTCCAGGATGTCTTCGCGCAGGACACCGTTTTCCGTGAGGCGCATGGGCGGGAGGCGCAGGCCCTCGTGCCAGATTTCCGTGGCGGCGGGGTTGTAGGCGCCATGCGTCGCGCCGCCGATGTCGGAGTG
>CANJSR010000023.1 GCA_947476855.1 Acetobacteraceae bacterium | reverse complement strand
TGGTCGAGCCAGGAGAACCTCTGGACCATCGACGCCGTCCGCGTCGACACCGGCGAGCCTCTCCGCTTCACCGCGAACTTCCTGTGGATGTGCCAGGGCTATTACCGCCACGAGCAGGGCTACACGCCGGAATGGCCGGGGATGGAGGCCTACAAGGGCCGCATCGTCCATCCGCAGACCTGGCCCACCGACCTCGACTACACCGGCAAGACCGTGCTGGTGATCGGCTCGGGCGCCACGGCCGCGACTGTCGTTCCCGCGATGGCGGCGGATTGCGCGCATGTGACGATGCTGCAACGCTCCCCGACCTATTTCCGCTCCGGCCGCAACGCGATCGAACTGGCCGAACAGTTGCGGGAATTGCAGGTCGAGGAAACCTGGATCCACGAGATCGTCCGCCGCAAGATCCTCCACGACCAGGCCCTGTTCACGAAGCGCACGTTCGAGGAGCCGGAGACGGTCCGCGACGAACTGATCGGCGCGATCCGGGCGCAGCTTGGCGACGACTACGACGTGGACACGCACTTCACCCCGAAATACCGGCCCTGGCGCCAGCGCCTCGCCTTCGTGCCCGACGGCGATCTGTTCAAGGGGATCGCGTCCGGCAAGGCGTCGGTCGTCACCGATGAGATCGAACGCTTCACCGAGGCTGGTGTCCTGCTGAAATCCGGACGCGAGTTGCAGGCCGACATCATCGTCACCGCGACCGGCTTCAACCTGTGCGTGCTGGGCGACATCGCCTTCTCGGTCGACGGCAAGCCGCTGGACTTCGGCGACACCGTGACCTGGCGCGGCATGATGTTCACCGGCGTGCCCAACATGGTCTGGGTGTTCGGCTATTTCCGCGCAAGCTGGACCCTGCGCGCCGACCTGGTGGGCGATTTCGTCTGCCGCATGCTCAAGCACATGGGCGATAGGCAGGCCCGCAAGGTGGAAGTCGCGCTGCGGCCCGAGGACCGCGACATGAAGCTGCTGCCCTGGATCGATGAGGAGAACTTCAACCCGGGCTACATGCAGCGCGGCATGCATCTGCTCCCTAAGCGCGGCGACAAGCCGGAATGGGCGCACACGCAGGATTACTGGAACGAAAAGGACCAGATCCCGGCCACCAACCTTGACGACGCCGCCTTCGTCTATTCCTGACCCGATCGCGGGGCTATCGTCCTCCCCATCCGGCCGTCCGACCCGAAACGGGCGGCGGCCGGCACGAAACCGGAAGGGGAGAACACCATGCTGACGATCGACGCCCAGGTTCACGCCTATGAACGCGATCACCCCGGCCGCCCCTGGGCCGCCGTCCTGCACGGCCCACCCGAGGTCACCGGCGCCGACCTCGTCGCCGCGATGGACGCGGTGGGGGTCGATGGCGCGGTGCTCGTCTCGGCCTTCACGATGTATCGCTATGACGCCAGCTACGCGATGGACGTGTATGCCGCCCATCCCGGCCGCTTCGCGCTGGTCAAGCCGGTGGATCCGACCGATCCCGGCGTCGCCGAGACGATCGCCGACTGGGCGAAGACCAAGGGCGCGGTCGCCATCCGGATCATGATGCGCGGCGATGTCGCGACCGACCCGGCGGACCCCGGCCTCAATCGCGTGCTGGCCGCCGCGGGGCGGCACAACCTGCCGGTCAACCTGCTGGCCTATGGGCGCCTGCCGCAGGTGGCCGAGATGGCGGCGCGCAACCCCGACACCAGGCTGGTGATCGACCATCTGGGGATCCCGCAGCCCTTCGAGCCGCCGGCCCCGCCCGAACCCTTCGCCGACCTGCCGGCCGTGCTGGCCCTGGCGAAGAGCCCGAACGTGGTCCTGAAGATCACCGGCGCCTGCACGCTGTCGCACCAGCCTTTTCCCTACAAGGACATCTGGGACCCGCTGGCCCGCATCTTCGACGCCTGGGGCCTGGATCGTTGCCTGTGGGGGACGGACTGGACGCGCGCGGTCGGGTTGCTGACCTACAAGCAGGGGGTGGACGCCTTCCGCGTTACCGACCGCCTGTCCGACAGCGAGCGGGAAACGCTGATGGGCGGGACGCTGCGGCGGGTCTACGGCTGGACGCCGACCAAAGCCTGAGAGCGGGTTATACCAGGCGGACTTGGCGATGACCCTCGCGGTCTCCACCTCGTCATGCCGGGCGAAGGCCCGGCACCCACGACTTTCTCTAGTCAAGCACAGCAAAGTCGTGGATGGTGGCCCTTCGGCCACCACGACGAATTAGCGCTGTGCGGAGAGTCAATGATTACACCGCCTAGTATAAGCGGCGGGGGTTACTTCCGCCCTCGGCCGAGCCATGTCACCGTCAGATCGCCGCGCGGGCGGGCCCTGCATGCCAGGGTCTGTCCGGCCTTGACCTGCTCGGGCGACAGGGACGCATCGCCGCGCGCCAGCATCGTGACCTTGCCCGAGTCCAGCCGGGTGACGCAGGTGCCGCAATTGCCGCTGGCGCAGGTATAGGGATAGTCGATCCCGGCGGCGATCGCCGCTTCCAGCACCGTCTGCTGCGCGGTGCACGCGATCACCTGCCCGGTATTGGCGATGGTGACCTGATAGGATTTGGAGGCGCGGGCCATGCGAGCGCGCCTCAGGCCGCGTGCCGGCGCGACGCGCCAGCGCGGATGGACGCGAATTGCGGGTGGTACCAGACCACCGAGGGGAAGCGCGCCAGGGCATAGCCATACAGCGCCAGCCCGATCGCGGGTTCATCGCCCACGACCACGGTGCTGTGGATATCGTGGTCGGCCATCGCCATGCCGTTCCCCGGCTCCACCAACACCTCTCCGACCTTCACGACCTCGGCATGGCCCGGCCTGCTGGCGTCATCGACGCGGCGGAAGAACTCATTGCGTTCGCGCCCGGAAATCGCGGCGTTCACGCACCAGATGCCATGGTCGTGCGGGGCGGCTTCCTTGCCCGGCATGTTGATGGTCAGGTACAGCCCGTGGCCGTCATTATCCTCGACCAGTAACGGGTGGTTGCGGCCCTGGGAGACGGGCATTTCGAACTCGTCCATCGGGAACAGGTCGGTCTTCGCCGCCAGGGCCACGAGCTTCAACTTGATGGCATGCAGGGCCGAGGGCGTGATGCCTTCCTTCGCGGTGATGGCGTGTACGTCGGCGAGCAGTTTCTGGCAGGCTTTCTGGCGCTTGTCGGCGACTGTCATGGGGACGCACTCCGATGAGAGAGTGCAGGTTACGGGGCATTCGCGGTTTCCGACAAGCCATCCGATGCAATGTTGCGGTGCAACGAAATCCGATTGCGGCGCCCCGGCGGTCCGGTATGTTCCGGCGGCTTCCCTTCCGACAGGTCCTCGCCCGCATGCCCGATCTTTTCAGTCCCTACACGCTCAAGGGCGTGACGCTGCGCAATCGCATCGCCATGTCGCCGATGACCATGTATCGCGCGGTCGACGGGAAGATGACCGACTACCACGTCATGCTGATGGGATCGCGCGCCGCCGGCGGGTTCGGCCTGGTCTTCCCCGAGCAGATCGCCATCACCCCCGATGGCCGCACCGGCACATGCTGCGCCGGCATCTACGACGACAGCCAGATCGAGGGCCTCGCCCGCGTCACCGCCATCATCAAGGACATGGGCGCCGTCCCCGCGATCCAGTTGGGCCATACCGGGCGTAAGGGCAGTGAGCAGAAGCCGTGGGAAGGCAAGCTGCAGATCTCGCCCGACCATCCCGATGGCTGGCAGGTCCGCGCGCCGTCCGCGATCCCCTATGGCGGGCGCTACACTTTTCCCGTCCACGCGATGACGGTCGAGGAAATCAAGGACATCCACCGCGCCTACGCCGATGCCGCTCGGCGGGCATTGGACGCGGGGTTCGAGTGGCTGGAGATGCATTTCGCCCATGGCTACCTCGGCGCCAGCTTCTTCTCCCCGATCGCCAACAAGCGGACCGACGCCTATGGCGGCAGCCTGGAAAACCGCCTGCGCTTCCATCGTGAAGCCCTCGACGCCGTGCGCGCCGTCTGGCCCGAGCGGCTGCCGCTGACGATGCGCCTGGGCTCGGATGACTTCAACGAACACGGGGTGCAGTTCGATGACTCGGTCTGGGCGGTGGGGGAACTGAAGCAGCACGGCCTGGATTTCGCCGATCTCAGCCTGGGGATGAACACCGACGACATGAAGGACCTGCCGTTCAACCAGGCGGCCTTCATGGTGGAACGCGGCGCCCGGGTCCGCCGCGAGGTCGGGATTCCGGTGGGCGTGAGCTGGAACCTGGGCATCCCCGCGGTCGCCGATCGGGTGATCCGGGAGGAACTGGTCGATGTCGTGTTCCTCGGCCGCCCGGCCTTGGCCAATCCGCACTGGCCGGTCTGGGCCGCGCGGGAACTGGCGCATGACAACGCGTTCTCGATGCTGCCGGAGGACTGGTCCTGGTGGCTCCGCAACCGTCCGGGTTCGGAAGGCTCGCACGGCTGGCCGGTGGTCGTCCCGGCCCTGGCTTGAACACCGAGCCGGTGCGGCATAGCGTCCGCGTCACGCAGCGCCGGCTTGTCCGACCCCTCGGAACAGCCCGCCGGAGTCGCGCCGATCCGTCGCGGAGTGACTCCGCCAGCAGGGAACCGTCATGAGCCAACAGAACGCAGTGCCCGCCACATGGGACGTGGAAGCCGATGTCGTCGTCGTCGGGTTCGGAGCCGCCGGGATGGCGGCCGCCGTCACCGCCCATGAACTGGGGGCCAAGGTCGTCATCCTCGAAAAGGCGCCCGAGGGCGAGGAAGGCGGCAATACCCGCGTCGCCGGCCAGGGCTACCTGAACACGTCGTCCGTCGACTCCGCCATCGCCTACCTGACCGCCTTGTGTGGCCCCTTCACGGTGCCCGAGGTCATGGTCCGGGTCTGGGCCGAGGAGATGTGCCTCAACAACGACTGGCTCGCGAGCCTGGGCGGCGACCCGCAGGAACACCAGCATCCCCCCGTCGGCATCGAGTTCCCCGATCTGCCGGGTGCCGACTGTGTCCACAAGTTCCATGACGGCCCGACCTACGGCTACTCCTACACCTGGAAGCTGTTCGAGCGACTGGTGAAGGAACGCCCGATCCCGATCCTGTATGAAACGCCTGGTCGGGCGCTGATCCAGAACGATGTGACCAAGGAAATCCTGGGCGTGCGGGCGCAGCAGGGCGGCAAGATGATCACAGTCAAGGCGCGCCGCGGCGTGGTGCTGACCTGCGGCGGGTTCGAGAACAACCAGGAGATGATCCGCAACTATTTGCCGGGCATCCCGTATTGCTACACCTCCGGATCGCCGTACAACGAGGGCGACGGGATCACGATGGCGATGACCGTGGGCGCCGACCTCTGGCACATGAACAACTATGCCGGCCCGTCGATGGCGCTGAAGGTTCCGGAAGTCCCGACCTCGTTCTCCATGCAGGCGTTCCACTACAGCAAGGAACTGCCCGGCGGCGCGATCGTTGTCGGCCCCGATGGACGGCGTTTCGCGGATGAGAAGTTCAAGACCCGCCATGGCAAGGTGCCGGTGAATGGCCGCTGGCTGCCGCTGTCCACGCCATGCCCGATGTTCATGATCCTGGACCACACGCATTTCTCGGCCGGCCCGCTGTATGACAAGCACCCGAGCCATGGCTGGACCCAGATCGTCGTGAAGTATGACTGGAGCGAGGACAACAGCGCCGAACTCGCCAAGGGCTGGATCAGGAAGGCGGACAGCATCGAGGCTCTGGCCGGTGTCGTCGGCCTCGACCCCGCCACGCTGAAGGATACGGTCGCGCGCTGGAACCAGGCCTGCGCGACGAAGCACGATGAGCAGTTCGGGCGGACGCTGATGCTGAACCCGGTCGCGAACGGGCCGTTCTATGCGATCGAGCTGTCACCCTCGATGCTGAACACCCAGGGCGGGCCGCGCCGGAACGAACGGGCGCAGATCGTGCGGCCGGACGGGTCTCCGATCCCGCGGCTTTACAGCGCGGGGGAGCTTGGGTCGATCTACAGCTATCTTTACCAGGGGACGGGGAATATCGGGGAATGCCTGGCGTTCGGCCGGATTTCCGGTCGGAACGCGGCGGCGGAGCCTGTCTGGGGGTAGTGGGATCCGGCTTCTCTCCCACCCGTCATGGTGGCCCCCCGGGTCCAGCCCGAGGGCGGGCTCCGGCCCACCCCCACGACTTTCCTTCGTTGCCAACAGCGAAGTCGTGGATGGCGGCCCTTCGGCCGCCACGACGGGGATAGGGTGTGGGGTTCGGCCGCAGCAGTAGGGATATGGGCCTCCGTCCTCTCACCCGTCATGGTGGGCGCAGGCCCACCACCCACGACTTTCCCCTGTTGCCAACAGCAAAGCCGTGGATGGCCGCCCGGAGCCTGCCCTCGGGCTGGACCCCGGGGGCCGCCACGACGGGGATGGGGCGCGGGCTGCGGCCGCCACGACGGCGGTAGGGACAGCGTGTCAGTCCATCGCGACGGAGAGGCGTAACGTCCGCCCCCCTCAATCAAACAACGTCGCCAACCGCTGCTTCATCTGATCCGCGATGTACAACGCCACGGCCTGAATCGTCGAAGTCGGGTTCACGCCCCCCGCCGTCACGAAGACCGAGCCATCCACGATGAACAGGTTCTTCACATCGTGGCACCGCCCCCACTCATTCACCACCGAGCGCTCCGGGTCCGTCCCCATCCGCGCCGTCCCCAACAGGTGCCAGCCGCCGAAATGGATCGGGTTCTGCATCGCGATGTCCGTCGCCCCCGCCGCCGCCAGGATGTCCTTTGCCCGCGCGATCCCGTGCTCTATCATCCGCCGGCTGTTCTCCCCGATCGTGTAGTCCACGCGAGGCGCCGGGATGCCGTGGCTGTCCTTCAGCACCGGGTCGAGCGTCACCCGGTTATGCTCCTCCGGCAAATCCTCGATCACGGCCGACAGGCTGAGCCTGCGATGAACCAGGCGGCGATAGGCGGCGTGGTGGTCCTTGCCCCAGGGCAGCCGCCCGCCGGCGGCGCTGGTCAGGGCCTCGGTCACCGGGCCGACCCCGCGGTTGAACTGGAACATATAGCCGCGCACGAAGTCCCGGTTCGGATCGGTTTCGTAGAACTCTTTGCTCCACAGGCACAAAGGCGGCCCGTGGTTCCCGTCCAGCGCCTCCTCCGCATAGCCGTAGACCTGGATATAGGGGTGGAACATCAGGTTCTTCCCCACCAGCCCACTCGAATTCGCCAGCCCGGTCGGGAACCGCGAGGACGCGGAGTTCAGCAGCAACCGCGCCGTCCCCACGCCATTGCAGGCGAGGATCACGACCTCCGCCGCCTGGAACCGCTCAACCCCCTCCGCGTCGTAGTAGATGACGCCCGAGGCCATGCCGTGCTCGTTCGTCGTGATCTCCCGCACCCGGCAATGGGTGCGAAGCTCGACGCCGGCCCGGATGGCGTGCGGCCAATAGGTGATGTCCGTGCTGGCCTTGGCCCCCTGCGCGCAGCCCGGCGTGCAGTGGCCGAGGTTGATGCAGGCCCCGCGCCCGTCATAGTCCGTCGTGGCCAGGGTCGTATCAGACGGCCACCAATGCCAGCCCAGGCTGTTCATCGCCTGGCCCCAGCGCGTGCCCGTCCTGCCCAGCGGCAATGGAGGCATCGGTGGAGACTTCGGCGGATAGGCCGGGTCGCCCGACAGGCCCGAAACCCCCATCATGCGGTCATTCTCGGCGAAGAACGGCTCCAGTGTCGCGTAGTCCACCGGCCAGTCATCCGCCACGCCATCCAGCGACTTCACGCGGAAATCGGAAGGGTGCAGCCGGGGAAAGTGCCCCGTGTACATGATCGTGCTGCCACCCACGCCGTTGAAGTTCACGACCTTGATGGGGGAGTTGTCGTCGTTGATCGGATAATCCGTCGGCCGTTTGCGCACATTCGGGCTGGTCGCGAAATCGCCGAACAGCCGAGACTCCCAGTCGCGCTCGTTGCTGGGGTATTCGGTGGGCTTGGTCCAGCCGCCCTGTTCCAGGCAGACGATCCGCATCTTCGTTTCGGCCAGGCTCCAGGCCACCGCGGCGCCGGACGCGCCGGAGCCTATGATCAGCACATCCACCACGTCGCTCATGCCGCGCCTCCGGGTCGTTTCCCTGGCGCCAATCCATGCCTTGGCGCGGGCTTTGTCAACGCGCCAGGACATGGTCCGATTGACACGCGGCCCGGCGGCGGTACACCCGGAACGAAGCACCCTGTTCGAGTGAGGCAGACATGCGGAACGAGTCAGAAACCGGCCTCTCCCCGGCCGAGAGCCGGGACCTGCGCTGTATCGCCGGCGTGATGATCCCGGCCGACGAAAGCCTGGGCGTTCCCGGCGCCGACGATCCGGCCATCTTCGCCGATGTGGTCAAATCCCTCGGCCGAGACCTGCCCGATGTGCGGGCCGCATTGGCCGACCTGACCGCGCTGTCGGGAGGGGCTTTCGCCGACCTCCCGGCCGATCGCCAGGAAGCCGTCACCCACGCCTTCCACGCCACACTCTCCCGCACCGCCATCACGCTCGGCCGCGTCATCCTGCAATGCTACTACCGGGATGACCGTGTCGTGCGTTCGCTGGGGCTGGAGCCTCGGCCGCCCTTCCCACTGGGGCACAAGCTGGAACAAGGCGACTGGTCGCTGCTCGACCCCGTGCGCGCCCGCCCGAAAATGTGGCGCGACGCGCCCTGATCGCCATAGGAGGCAGCCATGGCCGATAACCGCAACGAAATGGTCGACGTCCTGATCATCGGTTCCGGCGCGTCCGGCGCCGCGGTGGCTTGGAGCCTGGCCGAAACGAAAATGCGCATCCTGTGCCTGGAGCAGGGGGATTGGTCGAAGCAGTCCGATTTCCCCAGCAATGGCCGCGACTGGGAGGCCCGCCGCTACGCCGATTTCGACATCAGCCCGAACCGGCGTGCCAGGCCGACCGACTACCCGATCAACGAAGACAACTCGGTGATGAAGGTCGCCAACTTCAACGGCGTGGGCGGCGGGACGGTGTTCTACACGGCGCATTGGCCGCGCATGCACCCGTCGGATTTCCGCGTGAAGTCGCTGGACGGCGTCGCCGACGACTGGCCGATCAACTATGACATGCTGGAGCCGTTCTTCAGCCTCAACGATCGCATGATGGGCGTGTCCGGCCTGACGGGCGATCCGGCCTATCCGCCGCGCAACCCGCCGATGCCGCCTCTGCCTCTCGGCAAGACCGGCACCCGCTATGCCCAGGCGATGAACAAGCTGGGTTGGCACTGGTGGCCATCCGATTCCACGATCGCCACGACCGAGTATGACGGGCGCGGCGCCTGCATCAACCTGGGTCACTGCACGCCGGGCTGCGCGCAGGGGGCCAAGGCGAGCACCGACATCACCTACTGGCCGCACGCCATCCGCGCCGGCGTCGAAATCCGCCCGCTGTGCCGGGTGCGGGAGGTCACGACCAACGAACACGGCATGGCATCCGGCGCGATCTACTACGACGCGGACGGGGTGGAACGGTTCCAGCCGGCCGAGGTCGTCATCCTCGCCTGCAACGGCATCGGCACGCCGCGCCTGCTGCTGAACTCCGCGTCATCGCGCTTCCCCAACGGCCTGGCCAACTCCAGCGGCCTGGTGGGCAAGAACCTGATGCTGCACCCCTGGCCGCAGGTGCGGGGCTATGTGGACGAACGGGTGGACGGTGATCACGCGCCGATGCTGAGCCTGTGGAGCAAGGAGTTCTACGAGACCGATCCCAACCGTGATTTCGTCCGTGGCTACACGCTGCAATTCGCGCGCGGCACGGGGGTGGTGAACGAGGCGGTGCAGAACGCGTCGGTCGGCCGGCTGCCCTGGGGGAAGGACCACCACAAGGTCTACCGCGACATGGTCTATCGGCGCCTCCAGATCGGCGTGGCGTGCGAGGACCTGCCCGAGGAACACAACCGGGTGACCCTGGACCCCGTGCTGAAGGACAGCCACGGCATCCCGGCGCCGCGGATCGACTATACGATCAGTGAGAATACGGCCCGGATGATGGACCACGGCATCGCCCGGGCCGAGGACATCCTGCGCGCCGCCGGCGCCACGGGGCTGTATACGTCGCGAACGCTGCTCAACAGCCCTGGGCACCTGCTGGGGACGGCGCGGATGGGGACTGACCCGGAGCGTTCGGTGGTGAACGAGTGGGGCCGGTCGCACGATGTGAAGAACCTGTTCATCGTGGATGGCAGCGTCTGGGTGACATCCGGCGGGGTGAACCCGACTTCGACGATCCAGGCGGTGGCGTTGTACATCGCGGATCAGATGAAGCAGCGGCTGGCGACTCTGTTCGACTGACGTGGGTGATCGGGGGTTCCGCACGCCCCCCTTCGTCATCCCTGCCGAAGGGCCGCCCCTCGTCATCCCTGCCGAAGGGCCGGGACTCACGACTTCACTGTAGTTGATAGGGGAAAGTCGTGGGTGCCGGGCCCGCGCCCGGCATGACGAGGTGGAGACCGGGAGGGTCATCGCCAAGGTCGGCTGGTTTGAGGAGGCGCTCTCCGTAATCCAGGACGCAGGACCGTCCTCCCCGTCATCCCGGCCGAAGAGCCGGGACCCACGACTTTACTGTTGCTGACAGGGAAAATCGTGGATGGTGGCCCTTCGGCCACCACGATGGGGGCGGTCGCCGCGTCTACCCTACTTGCACTTCGCGGCAATCTTCACGTCGTTGAACCGGTCATCACCCATCGGCAGATAGGGCGCCAGCCCCGTGAAGCAGCCTGGCCGGTAGGCATAGACGTTGGACCGCGTCATCAGCCCGATGTTGGAGGCATTCTCCACCCCCAGCCGTCCGATCTGGTGCAGCAGCTTCGTCCGCTCGGGGTTGTCCGGGGTCATCTGCCTGGCCTTGTCGATCAGAGTGTCGATCTCGGGCGTGGCGACGCCGACGGGGTTGAAGCTGCCGCCCGTGCCCATCAGCTCCTGGAACACCTGCAACGGATCGGGCCGCCCGCCCCAGCGGGCCAGCAGGATGTCCGCGCGCGTCGGCGGCCGGCGGAAAGCGGGGAACATCGAGGCATCGACGATGTCGAACTTCACCCGGATACCGACCTCGGCCAGCATCGCCTGATACGCCTCGGCGATCGGCCGGTATTCGCCGATGTTCAGCAGCAGCATGGTGATGTCGACGCCATCCTTGAACCCGCCCTCGGCCAGCAGGGCCTTCGCCTTGGCAGGGTCGTAGGTGTAGATCTTCTCCAGTGCCGGGTCATAGGCACTCGCGGTGCTGGCAAACGGCTGGACGGTGGGCCGGGAACTGCCATAGCTGAGCGCATCCGCCAACGCGGCGCGATCGACGGCGTACATCATCGCCTGCCGCACCTTCAGGTTGCCGACGTTCTGGGTGCGTGACAGATTGACATACGTCGTCCAGACGCTGTTCTTTTCGTTCAACTGGACCGCGAAGCCGGCCTGCTTGGCCTCCGCGATCTGCCGCGGTTCGATCAACGCGATATTCGCCTGGCCCGATCGCAATGCATTCATACGTGCTCGGCCGTCCGGCACGTAATGATGCTCGAACGCGGCGGGGCGCCCGGCGATGCCGCCCCAATAGGAGTCGTTGCGGGTGAAAACGGTCTTCTCGTTGGCCGAGAATGACTTGACCTTGTAGGGGCCGGTGCCGATCGGCTTGAACGTCGCGGCATAGGCGCCTTCGGTCAGGGACGCCGCGCTGGCCATCATCCCGGCAACCCCGCCCAGATGGTACAGCATCTGCCCGTTCGGAGCCTTCAGCGTCAGCTTGATTTCATATGGCCCGATGATGTCGATGCTGGCGATGCCCTTCACCGCTTCCACCACCGTGCCGCTGGCGCGTGTGCCCAGGCCGATGAAGCGATCGAAGTTGCGCTTGGCGATCTCAGCGTTGAACGGCGTGCCGTCGTGGAAGGTCACGCCCTGGCGCAGTTTCAGCGTCAGGGTCATCAGGTCGGGGCTCGCGACCCAGGATTCGGCCAGGCCCGGCGCGGGATCGCCGGCATCCGTCATCCGGATCAGCGGATCATAGACGGCAAGCATCGCCTCCTGCGAAAAGCTGCTGGCGGCCTGGGCATCGGCGGGATCGAGGTTCTCGTTGCCCGCGGCATCGAAATAAATGATCGTCGCATTCGTGTTGAATTCCTGCGCCCGCGCTTCCGGGGCGCCCGCCACCGCGAGAGCGGCAAGGGTCGCCACGATTGTGGCACGCGTCTTCTTCCTGAACATCCCGTTCTCCTGAACTTTTGTTGCCTCGATCCCGAACGCTTGGAATGCGTCCTGTTGTTTGTTGAGGCTCAGGATGAACAGCGCGGTGGGTTCTGTCCACCTTGGCATGCGAGACGACGCGGATCAGGCGGCGGCGGCACCAAACAGGAATTCAATATCATCCGCGTCCATTGGCGGCAGAGCCGGTCCGTCCGCGCTCAGCGCGATGTTCGCCAGTTCGGCCTTGCGTTCCTGCAAGGCAACGATCCGTTCTTCCACGGTGTCCGCGGCGATCAGCTTGTAGACGAACACGGATTTCGTCTGCCCGATGCGGTGCGCGCGGTCGGATGCCTGGTCCTCCACCGCCGGGTTCCACCAGGGATCGTAATGAATGACGGTATCGGCCGAGGTCAGGTTCAGCCCGCGCCCGCCGGCTTTCAGGCTGATCAGGAACAACGGCACCTCCCCCGCCTCGAACCGCCGCACGGGGGCGGCGCGATCGGCGGTGTCGCCGCGCAGTTCGACGTAGGGCAGGCCGGCGGCGTCCAGCGCCGGCTTCATCAGGTCGAGCATCGAGGTGAACTGGGAAAACAGCAGGATGCGCCGTCCCTCGGCGATCATTTCGCCCATCATCTCCATCAGGTCATCGAGCTTGCTGGACCCTTGGATAAGCCGAGCGGAGGGGAGCTTGACGAGACGGGGGTCGCAGCAGACCTGGCGGAGCTTCAGCAACGCGTCGAGCACGAGCACATGGCTCTGCCCCATCCCCCGGTCGGCGATGCCCTGCGTCACCCGTTCGTGCATCGTCGCGCGGATGGTTTCGTACAGTTCGCGTTGTTCGGGCGCGAGGGTGATGCGGCGCAGGATGGTGTGCTTGGGCGGCAGTTCGGTCGCCACGGCGGACTTGGTGCGGCGGAGGATGAAGGGCCGGATGCGCGCGGCAAGCTGCTTGCGGCGGACCGGGTCGCCGTCCTTCTCGATGGGCGCGCGGAAGCGGCGGTTGAAGGTCTTCCGGTGGCCCAGCAGGCCGGGCATCAGGAACGCGAACTGCGACCACAACTCGCCGAGATTGTTCTCGATCGGCGTGCCGGACAGGCAAAGCCGGTGGCGCGTGTCCAGCCGGCAGACGGCGTGGGTGGCCTTGGCGGTGGAGCTTTTGATCGCCTGCGCCTCATCGAGTACCACGATGTACCAGGGCAGCTCGACCATCTCCTCGATATCGCGGGTCAGGACGGTATAGGTCGTGATGACGACATGCACGCCAGCCAGGTCGCGCCGCCGTTCGTGCCGGTCCATGCCGTACAGCACGACGACGCGGAGATGCGGGGCGAAGCGGGCGAGTTCGGCCTGCCAGTTCGGCACCAGCGTGGTGGGCACGATGACGAGGGCGGGGCAGTCCAGCCGGCCGGCCGCTTCCTCGATACAAAGATGGGCGATGGTCTGCGCGGTCTTGCCCAGCCCCATGTCATCGGCGAGCAGCCCGCCAAGGTCGTTCGCCCGCAGGTGCTGCAACCAGTTCACGCCCTGCTGCTGATAGGGGCGCAGGGTGGCGGTGAAGCCCTCGGGCAGCGGCACGTCGGGGATGGTTGTCACCGCCCGGAACCGCGCGGCCCGTTCGGCGATGGCCGCGCCGTCCTGCCAGCGGGTGGTGACGATGTCTTCCAGATCGAGCACATCGGCCGTCTGGGTCGCGGGGAGTTCCAGCGTGTCCCCGCCGGTGCGGTGGGAGGCCTCGATCAGGTCTTCCATCACCGCGAGCAGGCGGGCGATCCGGTCGGCCGGCAGGCGCAGGATGCGGCCGTCCTCCAGGCTGGTGATCAACTCGCCATCGACAATGCGGGCCGAGGCCATGCCGCCGCGATCGCGCAGGCGCATCAGGATGGGCAGCAAGGGCCGCCTGCTCCCATCGATCTCAATCCCCAGGTCCAGGGAGAACCCGCCGCTGGGTGCGTCGCCGACGCGCATGTCGCATTGGCCGACGCCCTCGACCACGCGCGGGCCGAAGCTGCTGTCGATCATGCTGCGCCAGCCGGAGGACTGCAGCGCGGGGAGTTTTTCCGTGACGAAGCTGGTCCAGGACTCGGCGGCGTCGCGGCCGCGGAACAGGAAGACCAGGCGGCCCTTTTCGGATTTGGCGACGGCCATCCGCATCTGCACCAGGCCGGTCTGGCGGATGGCGTTCTGCGCCTCGGCCTCCGCCTTGGTGTCGCGGCGGACGAACATCGGGCCGCCGGGGGCGTTGACGCGGACGAACTGGCGGTCGTCGTCGAAGGGGACCGCGGTGCCGTCGTAGTCGAATTCCAGCAGCAGCGCGTCGACCATCTGCATCCGCCCCCGCTCATCGGGGCAGGGGAAGCGGGTCAGGCGCAGGACGGGGACGGCCGGGCGGTCGACGATGACCTGTTCGGTGATCGTGTTGGCGCCGGCTCGGCGGCGGGGCGGTTCGGCGGGTGCGCGAGCGACCGGCGGGACGAAGCGCGGCTGGGGGGGAGGGGGTGGGGCCTGGACGCGGACCCGGCCGACGGCGCCGGTCGTGGCGTCGACATACCAAAGCCCCGCGTCGCCGACGATGACGGCGGATTGCGGGGGCAGGGCGGCGGCCGAGGCGGAGGTCAGCACCCGCGTTTCCCCGGGGATCAGCCGCCGCCCACCGGCATGCCAGCGCGCGTGGCCGGATCGGATCAGGGCGTCCAGCGCTTCCGCCACCAGGCCCGGCGCCACGGGCACGCGGGAGTCGGTGCCGTCGCCCAGCAGGTAGGCCAGGTCGCGCAGTTTCTCCTCCCGCGTCTGATCGGAGGCGATCTGGTTCGGGTTGGTGGGCGCGATTGTGCCGGTGCGTTCGCCGATCAGGATCGTGGTGACGATGCAGGCGTTGGGCGGGTCGGCGGGGGCGAGTTCGAACACCAGGCGCTGGCGTTCCTTCTCGGGCGGGGCGGTGACGAGGGTGTCGAGGAAGGTCTGCTGTTCCGGCGCGCGCAAGGCGGGGAACTGGTCGAGGGCGGCGAAGGCGGCGGCGGCCAGATGCGCGCAGCCGCGGGTGCCGCAGCCGCACTGGTTGTCGAACACCACGCGGCGGCCGAGGAGGGTGGGGGTGATGCGGATCTTCTGGGGTGTGTGGCGATCCTGGACCACGCCGGTGATGGAGTCGCCGTCCAGCTCCACCCGCACCGCGCCCATCAGCCCGAGGCTGCGGCCTCGGGTCAGCGCCCGTCCGTCGAAAACGCGGCTGAGATCATGGGAGGAGAACGGCGTCGGCATGGGCGGGCGGGGTATCCGGTCGGTTTTTGGGCGGCATGCGGCAAGGTTCCGCCGCGAGAGGGACGGCCGAGTCGCGGATGATGTGGGGACGGAGAGGAGACGCCTGACTCCCGGGGGGAATGCAAGCGTTGATGGGGGAAGTTGGGGGTCTCATGACCGAATGCCGGCCCCCTCCCCCTCATCCTGGCACAAGGCCGGGGACGACGGAGAGGGTGGTGCCGGGGAAGGCGCGGCGGGAGGGTCCAGGAACCAAACCCGCCGTCAGACCAGGCCGATTTCCTGCGCCTTGATCTGCATCGCGAGATACCGCGAATACATCCGGCACTGGGAGAACGACCCGCCGGTGAACCACAGCCCCCGCTGTGGGGTCCGCATCCACATATTGGCCAGTTCCTGGTTGTCGTCGAAGCCCCAGACCGGGCCGACGTGCTTGGCCATCTCGGGGCCGAACAGGGCTTCGACCATCGCGCCCTGGCCCTTGTAGCCGGTGGCGAGCACGGCCAGTTCGCCGCCGAGTTCACGCCCGTCCTTCATGCGGACGCCGGTCTGCGTGAAGGTCTCGATGTCGTGGTACTGGATCAGGCCGATCTCACCCCGCACGATCAGTTCCGAGCAGCCAACGTTGAAGTAGTAGCCGCCGCCGCGGGTGCGGTACTTGAGCGGCCAGCCGGTCCCGTCCTCTCCGAATTCCAGGCGGAAGCCGGCTTTCTCCAGACCCTCCAGCAGCGGAGCATCAAGCTCGCGCGTCTTCGCCGTCAGCAGCTTGTGCGCCTGCTTCATCACCGGCGTCGGGAAGGAGGTGTTGATCAGGTCGCGGTCGTCCATCGTCGGGCCGCCGCCGTAGTAGATGCCGTCATACAACTGCGCGCTGGGCTCGACGTTCACGACCAGGGTCGGGCTGCGCTGCACCATTGTGACCAGGGCGCCGTTGCCGTGCAGGTCCTGCGCGATGTCGTGCGCGCTGGTGCCGGTGCCGAACACGAACACCTTCTTCCCGCGCCATTCCGCTCCGTTCCCGAACTTGGAGGAATGGACGACCTTGCCGCCGAAGCGCTCGATCGTCGCGATTTCCGGGATGTTCGGGATGCTGCTGACGCTGGTGGCCATGATGATATGGCTGGGCTTCATCACGCGGGTCGACCCGTCGGCCAGCTTCAGCGTGGCGATCCAGCACTTCGACGAAGCGTCGTAGGTGGCGCCTTCAAAGCGGGTCTTGGTCCAGAAGTCGATCTCCATCGCCTCGACATAGAATTCGAGCCAGTTGGCGATCTTGTCCTTCGGGATGTAGTTCGGCCAGGTCTTCGGAAACGGCAGATAGGGCAGATGGTTGCTGAAGACCTGATTGTGCAGCTTCAGCCCATGGTAGCGCAGCCGCCAGTTGTCGCCGACGCGCGCCATGCGGTCGACCACCAGCGCCTCCACCCCCAGCGCGCGCAGGGACGCGGCCGAGGTCAGGCCGGCATGGCCGCCGCCGACGATCAGGACGGTCGGATCGCGATCGGCATAGCGGGAGGACTCGTTGCGCTTGTCCTGCCAGTTGGGGCCCTGCCATTCCCGCTCGAACGCCGGTTCCTCCCGCGCCAGGCGCTCGGTTTCCTCATCATGGCCGTTCAGGCTGTGCAGGGCGGTCATCAGCGTCCAGGCCTGCGAGGCATCCGCGTCGGCGTGCTTGATCCGCAGGATGCCGGCGCCGCGACCGACCTTGGTCTCGAACCGCAGGATCGCCTCGATCGTCTGCTCCCCGGCGCGCTCGACCAGCCGAGGCGGGTAGCGATCGGTGTCGACGGCGAAGTTGCGGGCGCCGTTGGCCTCGGCCGCGGACAGGAAGGCGGCGGCGACGGCGGCGCGGTTGCTGACGGTGGCGATCTTCCAGGTCAGGGCGACGATGTCGCGCCAATGCCCGTCGTCACGGAAGCGGGCGGCGATGCCGGTGGCGTCACGACCCTCCAGCGCCTGGTTGAAACTGGTGAGCCACGCCTCGACGATCTGGCTGGCCCGTGCGTCCGATACCGCTAGCATCCGTTTGGTAACCCTTGTTCCCGCGTTCAGATGCGGCACAAGGTAACGGAGGGGGGTGGCCCCGGCAATGATGCCGAGACCACTGTCCAACCATCAGTCCGCCGCGAGGCGCGGGGCGTCCATCGCCTGCACATGCGGCAGCACTTCCCGGGCGAAAAGGCGCAGCATCTGCGTCGTCTTTTCCGGCCCGTAGTAGGGCGGGTAGTGCAGCATGATCGACGTCGCGCCGACCTTGCGGAACTCCTCGATCTTGCGGATCACCGTGTCGGGCGACCCGTGCAGGATCGTGTTCTCCACCAGGTTGTCGTAGCTCAGCGCGTTGTCGTCGCGTTCGGCCGTGACCTCTCCGAAATACCGCCCGGTGCCGCCGCTGACGAAGCTGCGGACATGGCGGACCACGCCCTCGGCGCTGTCAGCCTTGGCCTGGGCGTCGGTGGGGGCGACGTAGACCAGGCGCGTGACGTCGACTTCCCCGAAGGCGGGGTTCTGGTTGTAGGGGGCCACGGCCTCCTTCATGTGGGACCGGTAGGTCTTGATGTGGTCGGCGATGGTGGCCAGGTCGGGCAAAGTGGATTGCATCAGTCCGAAGCCCCAGCGGGCCGCGTGGCTCATGGAACGATCGGTGCCGGCGCCCATGTAGATCGGCGGGTGCGGCAGCTGCACCGGGACCGGGTAGATCTCATACGGCTCGGGGATGTCGAAGTTGTAGTATTTCCCCTCCGCCTTCATCCGCTTTTCATGGAACCCCTGCAGGATCAGAGGGATGGCCTCTTCCTGCATGTCGCGGCGGGCTTCGTAGTCGACGCCCAGGCCCTCGAACTCATAGGGCCGGTAGCCGGACCCAAGGCCAAGCTGGAAGCGGCCATTGCTGAGGATGTCGATGAAGGCGGCGTTCTCGACGATGCGCATCGGGTGGTGCAGCGGCACGACCATCACGCCGGCGCACAATTTGATCCGCTTGGTCAGGGCCGCGAGGTAGCAAAGATAGCTGAACGGGTCCGGCATGATGCCGTACTTGTTCGAGAAATGGTGCTCCGCGATCCAGATGCTGTCGAAGCCCAGCGCCTCGGCCTCCAGCACCTCCCGCGTCGTGCGGGCATGCACCGCGTGATGCGGATGCGGTTCCGTCGCGAGGTCGGGGTGGGAGGTATAGAGGATCCCAATCTTCATCGTCGTCTCAACCCTGTCGTTCCGCTGAAACGCTAAGCCCGGCGGGCCGATCACGCAACCGAGCGTCGCTTGCTGGACAAGCGCCACTGCATCGGCTCAATGCGGGGGGAATGAGGACGGGGGGAGATGTCCATGAGTGAGCGTATGACGGGTGGCGAGGCCGTGGTCCGCACCTTGGCGCGTTTCGGTGTCGATACCGTGTTCGGGCTGCCGGGCATCCAGCTCGATCCGCTGTTCGACGCGCTGTATGGGCAGCGGCAGTCCATCCGCACGTTCCACACGCGGCATGAGCAAGGCTCAGCCTACATGGCGCTCGGCTACGCGCAGGCGTCGGGCAAGGTCGGCGTGTTCGCCGTGGTGCCCGGGCCGGGCATCCTGAATGCGACCGCCGCTCTGGCGACGGCGGCAGGGTCGAACGTGCCTGTGCTGGCGCTGACGGGGCAGATCCCGTCGAAGCAGATCGGCCTCGGCCTGGGCATCCCGCACGAATTGCGCGACCAGGAAGCGGCGCTTCGGGGCGTGGTGCCTTGGGTTGAACTCGCAAAGTCCCCGGCCGAGGCGCCTGGGCTGCTGACTGATGCGTTCCGTTCCATGCTGGGCGGGCGGCACCAGCCGGCGGTGTTCGAGATGGCCCCCGATATCCTGGCCCGGTCCGAGGATGTGGCCCTGCCCGAGTCCTTTGAACCACCCCCGCGGCCCTCCCCCGATCCAGCCGCGGTGAAGGCGGCGTTGGCTTTGCTGGCCGGAGCCAAGCGGCCCGCGATCTTCGTGGGCGCCGGGGCGATGGAGGCAAGCGACGCGCTGGTCCGTTTCGCCGAACGGCTGCAAGCGCCGGTCATCATGAGCCGGACGGGGAAGGGCACGATCTCCAGCCGCCATCCGCTGGCCGTCGGCATGCTGGAGGGTCAGGCGATGTGGCCCGATGTGGACGTGGCGGTGATCGTCGGCACCCGCTTCCTCGCCCCAGCCCTGTCCTGGGGGCGAGCGGGGGAGGTTCGGACCATCCGCATCGACATCGACCCCGCGCAGGCGGCCTTGCCGACGCCGGCCGATGTCACGCTGATCTGCCACGCCGATACGGGGATGGACGCGCTGCTGGAGGGGCTGGCGCAACGGCCGTCCATCGCCGCGTCCGTCGCGGCGGTACGGCAGGAGGTGGACGCCAGCCTCGCGACGCTGGAGCAACAATACCAGCTTGCCCGCGTGATCCGGGAGGAGATGCCGGATGACGGCATCATCGTCACCGACGTGACCCAGGTGGCGACGTTCATCCAGTACGGGATGGATGTGTACCAGCCTCGGACGCTGATCACCCCGGGGTTTCAGGGGACGCTCGGCTATGCCTATCCGACCGCGCTCGGCGCCAAGGTGGCGTGTCCTGGAAAGCGGGTGCTGTCGATTTCCGGCGATGGCGGCTTCATGTTCAACGTGCAGGAGCTTTCGACCGCCGTTGCGCATGGGATCGATGTGGTGGCGATCGTGATGAACGATGGCGCCTTCGGGAATGTGAAGCGCATCCAGCAGACGACCTATGGCGGGCGGATGATCGGCGTCGACCTCCGCAATCCGGATTTTGTGGCTCTGGCGCGGAGCTTTGGGATGCGGGGGATGAAGGCGGAAACGCCCGAGGCTCTGCGGGCTGCCTTGCGGGAGGCGTTTGCGGGGCCGGGGCCGGCGTTGATTGAGATCCCGGTGGGGGAACTGCCGAGCATTTGGGGGTTGATTAAGCGGCCGCCTTCCGGGGGGTGAGGGGGG
Organism: Acetobacteraceae bacterium; assembly: GCA_947476855.1. The sequence goes on along the minus strand of CANJSR010000023.1, from coordinate 324 downwards.
CTTTGGCACGCGGGATGTCAGCTTCCTGATACCAGGTGGCTTTGACGTAGACCCTTGTGGTTGCTACCGCGTCATGGTGGCCGCAGGGCCACCACCCACGACCTTCTCTCGTCCAGCACGGCATAGTCGTGGATGGCGGCCCTGCGGCCGCCACGACGAATGTAGGTCCCTTATACCAGTCGACCTTGGCGATGACCCTCGCGGCCTCCACCTCGTCATGCCGGGCGAAGGCCCGGCACCCACGACTTTCTTTCGTCCAGAACCGCAAAGTCGTGTATGGTGGCCCTTCGGCCACCACGACGAATGAGCGCTGTTCGGACAGTC
>CANJSR010000022.1 GCA_947476855.1 Acetobacteraceae bacterium | reverse complement strand
CCTCCCAGTCCTCCATGTTCAGATGGAAGGCCGGGGCGATGATGTGGCTCGGCAGTTCCTGGCGAAGCTGGATGATGTATTCGCCGAGGTCGGTCTCGACCGGAGTGATCCCGTGGTGTTCCAGGTGCTCGTTGATCGCGATTTCCTCGCCGATCATCGACTTTCCCTTGGTCACGGTGCGGGCGCCGGCCTTCTGGCAGATGTCCAACACCGCCGTCCGCGCCTCGGCCGCATCGGCGCACCAATGCACCTTGCCGCCGGACGCGAGGACCTTCCGCTCATATTCTTCGAGATAGAAGTCCAGATGCGCCAGCGTATGGTTCTTGATGTCGCGGGCGGTGTCCCGCAACTGCTCGAACTCCGGCAATCCGGCCACCGCCGCGGCCCGACGCGCGATGAAGCTGGGGCCGCTGCGGGCGAGCGCCTTCTGCAGGCCGCGATCGCCCAAAGCGCGGTGGGCGTTTTCCTTGAACGCGTGGGAAGTGGCGGTCAGCATGGTCATCGGCTCCTGATCCTGGGATTGTAGCCGCCGGCGGACCCCGCGTCAGGGGTGCATTGCGGTCGTCCGGCGCTTTCGTGTCGGTTTCCCATGGAGCGGTCGCGGCCCGGACGCCGGTTTCCCCCGCGACGCCTCGCCCCGCGCGTCGTATAGGAAGGGGCCGCAACCCCGGACGGAAGCCCGATGTCCTCCCCCAGCGTGTCCCCCCCATGATCGCGCAACTGACCGGCCGGATCGAGGCGTTGGCCGACGGCACCTGCATCGTCGACGTCAACGGCGTCGGCTACCTCGTGCATGCCTCTTCCCGCACGCTCGCCGCGTTGCCGCAGCCGCCGGCCCCGGCGAAGGTGCTGGTCGAAACCCATGTGCGGGAGGACGCGATCCTGCTGTACGGCTTCGCCGATTCCGCCGAACGCGACTGGTTCCGCCTGCTGACGACCGTGCAGGGAGTCGGCGGCAAGGTCGCGCTGTCCCTGCTGTCGGCCCTGTCGCCGCGCGACCTGGTCGCGGCCATCGCGGCGGCCGACAAGACCAGCCTGACCCGCGCCGCCGGTGTCGGCGCTCGCCTCGCCATGCGCCTGGTCACCGAGTTGCGCGACAAGGTCGGCGCCATGCCATCCTCGGGCGGCATCGGCATGCCCGCCATCGCCACGCCGGCCGGCGGCGTGCAGGACGACGCGGTCTCCGCCCTGGTCAATCTGGGTTATCGCCGGCCGGAAGCGCAGGCCGCCACCGCCCGGGCCGCCGACCGGCTGGGTGATGGTGTGACCCTCGACGCCCTGATCCGGGAAGCGTTGCGTGAGATCGCGCAGAGGCTGGTGGGCTGATGGCCGAAGCTCCGGAAGACCGCGCCGTTTCCTCCGCGCGCCAGATGGAGGACGCGGCCGAGGCATCGCTGCGGCCGCAGACCCTGGCGGAGTTCACCGGCCAGAAGGCCAGCCGAGAGAATCTGGCGATCTTCATCCAGGCCGCCCGTGGCCGCGGCGAGGCGCTGGACCACGTGCTGCTGCACGGCCCGCCGGGTCTTGGGAAGACGACGCTCGCCCAGATCGTCGCCCGGGAACTCGGCGTTGGCTTCCGCGCGACGTCCGGTCCCGTGATCGCGCGCGCCGGGGACCTGGCGGCGATCCTGACCAATCTTCAGCCGCGCGATGTCCTGTTCATCGACGAAATCCACCGCCTGCAGCCGGCCATCGAGGAAGTGCTGTATCCGGCGATGGAGGACTTCCAGCTCGATTTGATTATCGGGGAGGGACCGGCCGCCCGCAGCGTGCGGATCGACCTGCCGCCCTTCACCCTGGTCGGCGCCACCACCCGCGCCGGCCTGCTGGCCACGCCGCTGCGCGACCGGTTCGGCATCCCGCTGCGGCTGGTCTTCTACACGCCCGAGGAACTGCGCCAGATCGTCACCCGCGGTGCCCGTTTGCTGGGGATCACGCTGACCGACGATGGGGCGGAGGAAATCGCCCGCCGCTCACGCGGCACCCCCCGTATCGCCGGACGTCTGCTGCGCCGGGTCCGAGACTTCGCCGCCGTCGCCGGGGATGCCACCGTTGATCGCAAGATCGCCGATGCCGCGCTGACCCGGCTGGAGGTCGATCGCCTGGGGCTGGACGCGATGGACCGCCGCTATCTGCGGCGCATCGCCGATCACCATGGCGGCGGGCCGGTGGGCGTGGAAACCCTTGCCGCTGCCTTGGCCGAGGCGCGGGATACGCTGGAAGACGTGGTCGAACCCTATCTGATCCAGGAGGGCCTGATCCTGCGCACCAGCCGCGGCCGCATGATGGGCGACCCGGGCTGGCGGCATCTGGGGCTGAAGGCGCCCATCCGCACCTCCCCCCAGCTGGACCTGCTGCCAGAGGATGAGTAGCTCCTACAGCTCCCGTCCCGCCGTCCGGAAACTCTCCCGCAACGGCGCGATCAGGTAGTCAAGCGCGGTGCGCGGCGCGATCGGCACAACCACGTCCACCGGCATCCCCGGCCCCAGGCGGGCGAGCAGCCGCCCGCTTTCCTGGTCCGCCACCAGGGCGACCTCGGCCCGGAAGTAGGTCCGGCCGGAGCGGCTGTCGGTGATCCGATCGGCCGAGAGCACCCGGATTTCCCCCTGGATCGGTGCGCTCTCCCGCGGGTTGAAGCCCAGCGCGATGACCGAGGCCGCTTGGCCGACGCGCAGATGCTCGATGTCCTCGGGCCGGATTTCCGCCTCGGCGACGATCGTGCGGGTCCGGGGGACGATGTCCATCATCGCCTTGCCGGAATCGACCACGCCGCCATGGGTGAAGATCGCCAAGTTGACGACCTCTCCGGCGATCGGCGCGCGGATTTCCAGGCGCGCCAGGATGTCCCGGTCGGCGGCCAGGCGCGGGATCACGTCGTGGATCCGCATCTGCGCCTCCCGCATGTCACGCGTCGCCTCCGCGTGGCTGGTTTCGCGCAGCCGCAGCTTCTCGGCGTCCAGTTCGATGGCCAGCGCGCCCAGGCGCATGACCTCGGTGGACAACTGCCCGACCTGGCCGCGCAGCGACTCGGCGGCACGGGAGATTTCGAGCAGCCGGTTTTTCGACGCGAGCCCGGATCGTTCGAGCCCGGAGACGGATCGCCATTCCTCCTCGGCGAAGCCCAACTGCCGGATGGTGGATTCGAGCTGGATGCGCACGCCGTTGATCTGCTGCCGGCTCTGCTCGATTCGCTGGTCGAGGATCGCGATCTGGCGGAACAGCAGGTCGCGTCGGCTGGTGAACATCAGCCGCTCCCGCTCCTTCACGACCAGGGCGACCGGATCGGCATCGTCCAGGACCGGAGGAAAGGTGACCTCCGTCGCCTCGGCCAGTTCGGCCAGGCTGCGGGCCACCAAGGCGCGGTCGGCCATCAGTTGCGCGTGGTGGACCGTGTAGGACGCGCGCGCCTGGGTGTCGTCGAGCCGGACCAGAAGCTGGCCTTCCTCCACAAGCGTGCCGTCGCGCACCAGCAGTTCGGCGACAATGCCGCCCTCCCGGTGCTGGATGGTCTTGCGGTTCCCATGCACGGCGAGGGCGCCGGTGCCGACCACGGCCCCATCCAGCGGCGCGAGGGCCGCCCAGGAACCCAGGCCGCCAAAGAAGGCCAAGACTGTGATCAGTCCGACGCGAATTGCGCTGTTCATACCCGTCCTCCCGCCACCACGGCCGGCGTCTGCTGTGCCATGAACTCGGTCGCACGCTGCACGCCGGTCATGGCGCCATCCCGCATGGTGGCGACGTAGTCGGAAATGCGGACTAGGCCGGCCCGATGCGTGACCATCACGACCGTCCGCTTGCGCTTCTTCAGGTCGAGGACGCACTCGGTCAGCGCGGCCTCTCCGTCGGAATCGAGGTTGGCGTTCGGCTCATCCATCACGACCACCGCCGGATCGCCCAGCAGGGCGCGGGCGAGGGCGATACGCTGCTTCTGGCCGCCGGACAGGCTGGCGGCGGTTTCGTCCAGCACGGTGCCGTAGCCATCAGGCAGGTGGGCGATCAGGTCATGCGCCCGGGCGGCCTTGGCGGCGGCGACCACGTCCTCATCCGTGGCCTCTCCGAACCGGGCGATGTTGTCGCGGATGGTGCCGGGGAACAGCGCGACGTCCTGCGGCAGATAACCGACCGCCTTGCCAAGCTGCCCTGGTTCCCACGTGGCCAGGTCCGCGCCGTCGAGGCGGGCGGTCCCGGCATCAGGCCGGATCGCGCCCACCAGCAGGCGGGCGATGGTCGATTTCCCGGCGGCGCTGGGTCCGACGATGGTCAGTACGGCCCCTGCCTGGATCTGCAAGGCCACGCCGCGCACGACGGCCCGGTTCAGCCCGGGGGGAGTCCAGGACACCGTTTCCAGATGCACGTCACCAGCCGGGGCCGGCAGCGTGACGGTCTTGAGGTCCCGTTCGCTCTCGGCCAGCAGGGCGCGGATGCGTCCGAAGGAGTCCTTGGCTGCCAGCGTCGGCCGCCAGGCGCCGATCATGGCCTCGATCGGCGCCAGCATGCGCCCCAGCAGCAGGGAACCGGCGAAGATCGCGCCGGCTGAGATGGCGTCATGGATCGCCAGCCAGGCGCCGACGCCCAGGATGGCGGACTGGAAGAACAGCCGCAGGCCCTTGCCGATTGCCCCCAGCACGACCGAGCGGTGGCTGGCGGCGTTCTGCGCGGCGAGCATCTCCCCCCGAAGCTGCCGCCAACGTTGTGTCAGACCGGCACCGAGGCCCATCGTCCGGGCGCAGTCGACGTGGCGGGTCACCGCCTCTCCGAACTGGTACGACCGGGCGGCGACGCGCCCGGCCTCGGTCATCGGGCCACGCGCGGCCCGTTCGCTGACCAGGGTCAGGCCCAGCAGCAGGACGGACGCGGCGATGGCGAACACCGCGAGTGTTGGGTGCAGCAGCGCCAGCGCGGCCAGGTAGATCGGTGCCCAGGGCAGGTCGATGAACGCGAGCGGACCCATTCCGGCTATGAACTGGCGGACCGTGTCCAGGTCTCGGGCGACATGGACGGACGCGGCGGGGCTGCCGCCGCGGCGGACTGCGGTCATACGGCCCAGGACCGCGGCGCTCAGTCGATTTTCAAGAATGTCACTGATGCCGGCGAGGATTCTACCCCGAACGGCATCAAGGATCGCGTAAGCCGCGTAGCAGATGGCGACCGCCGACGTGAGGAACAGGAGCGTTGGGACGCCCCGGCTGTGCAACACGCGGTCGTAGATCTGCATCATGTAGATCGGCGCCGCGAGGTAGATGAGGTTGGAGAGGCAGGAGAACCCCGCCACCCAGCCCAGCGGGCTGGCAATGGCGGCGATCGTACGCCGTATTGGCGTGGCTTGGGACATGGACCGATTCCGTTTCAGTTTCGGTATCAGGTGAAGTGCCGGATGTAGATTTCCGACGGATCAAGCGTCAGCGGATGGGTCGCCGTGCCAAGCGTGACCAGGGTCAGGGAGCCGTGATCGTCGATACGCATGGAAAGCGTATGGCCGGTCGGATCGTAGACCAGGATCGGATTGGCATGATCGGCGGGCGCCGTCGTGGTCGTGTAGAGGTCGATGAACTGACCGGTATCGACCTGGATATCGCCGTCAGCCGCGAAGGTGGCGCTCGCGTTGGTGGCTTCATCCGTCAGCACGGTGCGTTCCAGCCCGATGATCGGGGCCGATTCACCCGATGCCGCCACACCGCCGACGATCGTCGTGACAACGACACCGTTGATGATGTCGTTGACATCCGCGGTGACGTCGAAGTTGTCGTCCGCGCCGTTGACCGTCGTCAGCACCGTCCCGTCGGACGCATAGACCTTGAGCGTGGCGCCATCGACACCGTTGCCGGTGACATGCACGGTGCCGGCGGTGGAGCTGACAGTGACACCCGTTGCCAGCGCCGACACCGCATGACCGTTCAGCACGATGGTTTCATCGGCAAGCGCGGCATACTGGGTCGGCGTCAGCGCCAGGGCGCTCTGTGTCAGGGTGATCGTCTTGCCGTTGTCGTCGAACCCATCATCGAAGTTGGCGATCGCGGTCAGCGTGGCCGCGTTCGCGTAGTCGTTCGACGCTAGGTAGATCGTGTTGGAGCCCAGGGTGAAGTTCGGCAGGACGGACAGGCGGTAGGTGGTCAGGGCCGACGCGGTCTCGTCCCCGGCGAGCGTCACGGTGTTCGCGAGGTTCAAGGCCGCGAGGTTGGCCGGGTTCAGCAGGTAGGACGCACCGTCCTGGATGCTCAGATCGTCGGTGTCGGTGAACCCGGGCAAGGCCACCAGGCGCGCGGCCGTGCGGGCATTCAGCGTTTCGGCGCCGGACAGTTCCACATGGATGCTCGCCTTGTAGGCGCTGCCGTTGATCAGCGGCGACAGGACACCATCCAACAGGCTGTCCGAGGTGTCGGAAACGGTCAGCGTGTGATTGAGCACGAACTTCGCCTCGGCGAGCAGCGCCTCGGCATCCAGCGCCGCCACCGTGGCATTGCCGGTCAGTTGCCAAGTGTCGGCGAAGGCCTTGCCGTTGTCATAGGACGCGTTCAGCAGGTTGGTCGGGGTGTCGGAGATCGTCAGCGTATAGGAACCCCGGTCGAAGTGGATCGTATCTTTCAGGCTGAACAGCGACGTGGCGTTGGCGGCCGTGGTCGACTGGTTGGAGGAGAAAGTGGTCGCGTTCATCGACGACAGCGACGCGGTGTTCGACCCGTTCACCAGCGTCGAGACGTTGTCGGCGACCACCAGGTTGAAGTCGTCCTGCACGCTGGCGTTCGCCGTCCAGCCGCCCGACCCGGTCAGGGTCTGGATGTTGGTGAACGTGTCGGTGACCGAAGCGACGTTGTTTCCGAAGAACACGCTGGCCGCGAGGATGCCCGGGTTGTTCCCCACCTTCAGCAGGTCCAGGAAGGCGCTGGCCTGGTTCACGGTCACCGTCGAGCTGTCGGTGATCGTGATGGTGCCGCCCAGCAGGTTGCTGTTGTTCGTCAGGGTCGCGACATTGGCAAAGGTGTCGGTGATGTTGGCGGTCACGACTAGGCGTGCGTTGTTGCTCAATCCGGACACGGTCGCGACGTCTCCGGCCACCTGGATGGTATGGCCACCCAACTGGAACGCGTTGCTCAGCGCGCCGATCTTGTTGGCGTTCGCCACGCTCATACCCGAAGCAGCCGCCGACAGGGTCAGCGTGAAGTTGCCGGCGCTGAAGCCTGTCAGCCCGCCCAGGATGGCGGCGTTGGCGGCCGTCACGCTGGCACTGCCGGACAGGGCCCACGTGGTGGGCGTGATGCTCGGGCTGCCGCCCAGGTGGCCCGGAGCATTGGCCGCGAGGGTGGCCGCCGTGTCGCGCACCGTCAGGTTGACGCCACCCCCCGCGGTCGCGCCCAGGTTCAGCAGGTGGGTGTAGACGGCATCCGTCACCGTGCCCGATGCGTTCACGACCACGCTGCTGATCAGCGAGTCATTGGCGTCGAGGGTCGCGTAGTTCGCCTCGATATTCGCGGCGGAGCCGGAGACGATCAGGTTGTTGGTTGTTGCGTTCGGGTTGTCCTTGCTGAAGTTGTTGATCGAAAGCAGCGTTGCCGCGGTCGCCGGAGAGACGGTGGCCGAACCGGCGACCGTCTTCAGATGGACGGCGTCGATGGACGGATCGTTCACCGCGGCGAGGTAGCCGTCGATGGTGTCGATCAGGTTCGCCGCCGAGTCCCAGACCTTCAGCGTGTGGCCGTTCTTGTCCAGGTTCGTCAGGCCCTGCAGGGCGAGGGCATCGGCCGCCGTGATGACCGAGTCCTCAGAAAGTTCGATATCCAGGCTGTTGATGAACACCAGCCCGTCACTGTCCGCCGCCGCGATGGCGGCCGCGATCTGCGCGCCACTGTCCGATACCGTCAGGTTCGATGCGGCCAGGTTGGGGATTTCGAGCAGGCCCGCGATTTCACTGGCATTGATGACGTTGTCGGTCAGCGTGGCCTGGGAGAACTTGGCCCCGATCGTGTTCAGCGTCGTCAGGTTGGACAGGATGTTCGCAGCTGTGTCGGTGACATAGACCTCATCCACGGTCGCGTCGTTCGCCAGGGTCGAGGCGATCGCCGCGATCTGCGCCGCCGTGCCGATGACCCGCACCGCGCCGGTGGTGGTGATCGCGTCGATCACCGCCGCGTTGGCGGAATAGGTCACCGCCGTCGTGGTGATGGTCGGGGTGCCGTTGACCCCATCCGACAGCGCAATGACGAGTGTGTGGGCGTTGTCCGTCACCGTGCTCCGCAGCGTGTTGAGGCTGCCGCTGACATTGGCCGAGGTGTCGGCGACCCGGACGATGTCGGCCAGGCTCAGATTGCCCTGAGATAGCGCCAGGATGTTTGCCGCCGTGTCCTGCACCGTGATCGTCTGCGCGCCGCCGGCGAAGGCCGCGATCGCGTCCAGCGCCGTCAGTTGCGCCGCCGTCACCGTGATGTTGGCGGACGGGTTCACCGTGGTTGCCGCCACGATACCCGCCGCATTCGCGTTGTCCAGGATGTTGGCCACGGTGTCGACGATCGTGATCGCCTGGGCCGCAACGTTGAAGTCCTCGATCGCCACCAGTTCGGTCGCGAGCGCCGCCGTCGTGGTCGTCGCCCCGCTGAGTTCCACCGTGGTCGCCAGGTCGATACCGGCGGCGTTGGCCTCGTTCAGCAGGTTGGAGATCGTATCGGCCACGGCCATCGTCTGGCCGCCGCCCAGCGTCGCATCCAGGATGCCGGACAGCGTGGTCGCCTGTGCCGCCGTCAGCCCGGCCGGGTTGTTCGACATGGTGACCGCAAGCGCGGCGGTCAGCATGGCGGGCACCGCGCCGTGTGCCGTCAGCAGGGCCGCGGCGGTCCCGGTGATGGTCAGGGCGCTCTCGTCAAAGCTCCCGATGCCGACAAGCCCGTTGAAGATGGTCGTCGCATCCGTGACGGTGATCGTGCTCTCGGTGGGCTTCACCGACGAGATGTACGAGGCGTGCACACCCATATCCGCGGCGCCGCTGAAGTCGGCGATGATGTTCGCGGTCGTGTCGACGATCTTGATATCATCCGGCCTGACGTCCAGGGCCATGAGCGTCCCGAGATCGGCGATCGCGGCGTCGCTGATGGCGAGCGTGACGCCCGACATCAGGTCGAAGGCGGAACCGTCGCCGTCATTCACGCCCGTGGCGGTGACCTGCGCCATGGTCAGGGTGATCGTGCCGGCCGGACTGACGGTGATGGCGGTGATATCGCCGAGATTGGCGAGAATGTCGGAGGACCCGCCGAGGATCAGGTCAGCCTGGATGTGGGCCGCCGTGTCGATGATCGTGATCGACGCGGGGGCGACCCCCAGGCCGAGGACGGTATCGATGTCGGCCACCGCGACCCCGGTGACGACCAGCGAGCCGCCGGTGACCTTGGACAGCACCGACCCCGCGCCGTCGTTGACGCCGCTCGCGAGCACCTGGGCCGACGTCAGGGAGATCGCCCCGCCATTGCTGTTGGTGATCGCGGTGATGTCCCCATTGTTCGCCAGCAGGTCGGAGGAGGCGCCGAGGGCCAGGTCGGTCGCGATGGCGGCGGCCGTTCCGGTGACGGTGATCGACGCCGGGGCAACGCCAAGGCCCAGGACCGTTTCGATATCGGCGACCGCCACGCCGGTGACGACCAGGGAACCTCCGGTAACCTTGGACAGCACCGACCCCGCGCCATCATTCACACCCGCCGCCTGCACCTGCCCGGATGTCAGGGTGATGGCTCCGCCGTTGCTGTTGGTGATGGCGAAGATCATCGCGTTGTTGGCCAGCAGGTCGGAGGACCCACCCGCCGCGATGTCGGAGGCGATGTTGGCTGCCGTATCGCTGACCGTCGCGCTGTCCGGGACCTCGGGGAAGGCCAGGACGGTGTCGATCTGCGCCACGGTTATGCCGGTGACGCGTAGGGTCCCGCCGCTCAGCAACGCAGCCGCCGATCCAGCGCCGTCGTTCATGCCCGCCACCTGCATCTGGGCGAGGGACAGGGAGACGACGCCGGCGTTGCTGACCACGATGCTGGTGATGGTGCCAAGCGCGGCCAGGATGTCGGAGGCCCCGCCGGATGCCAGGTCGGCCTGGAAGTGCGCCGCCGTGTCGCTGATCGTGATCGAGGCGGGAGAGACATCGAGCAACAGGATCGTGTCGATTTCCGCGACCGCGACCCCGGTGACGATCAGGGAGCCTCCTGTCACCTTCGACATCGCCGATCCGGCGCCATCATTCACGCCCGCGACCTGAACCTGGGCGGAGGTGAGGGTGATCGCCCCGCCATTGCTGTTGGTAATGGCCGTGATGTCGCCGAGGTTCGTCAGCAGGTCAGAGGACGCCCCCAGAGCCAGGTCGGCCGCGATGTTCGCCGCGGTGTCGCTGACGGTGATGGATGCCGGGGCAACGCCCAGGCCCAGGACCGTTTCGATATCGGCGACCGCCACGCCGGTGACGACCAGCGAGCCTCCGGTGACCTTGGACAGCACCGATCCGGCGCCGTCGTTGACACCCACCGCCCGCACCTGGGCAGAGGTCAGGGTGATCGCTCCACCATTGCTGTTGGTGATGGCAAACAACATCGCGTTGTTGGCCAGCAGGTCGGACGAACCACCCGACGCGATGTCGGAGGCGATGTTGGCCGCCGTGTCGCTGACGGTTGCACTGTCCGGCACGTCCGGGAAGGCCAGGACGGTGTCGATCTGCGCCACCGTGATGCCGTTGACACGCAGGGTCCCGCCGCTCAGCAGGGCCGCCGCCGATCCGGCGCCGTCATTCACGCCCGCCGCCTGCATCTGGGTCAGGGTCAGGGAGACCACGCCGGCATCGCTGGCCACGATGTTGGTGATGGTGCCGAGGGCGGCCAGGATCTCAGAGGCGCCACCCAACGCCAGGTCGGCCTGGATATGCGCCGCCGTGTCGCTGATCGTGATCGACGCCGGGGAGACATCGAGCGCCAGGATCGTGTCGATATCCGCCACCGCGACGCCGGTGACGATCAGGGAGCCTCCGGTCACCTTGGACATCGCCGAACCGGCGCCGTCATTGACGCCCGCGACCTGAACCTGGGCGGACGTCAGGCTGATCGCCCCGGCATTGCTGTTGGTGATCGCCGTGATGTCGCCGAGGTTCGCCAGCAGGTCGGAGGACCCGCCCAGCGCCAGGTCGGCCGCGATGTTCGCCGCGGTGTCGCTGACGGTGATGGATGCCGGGGCAACCCCCAGGCCCAGGACCGTTTCGATATCGGCGACCGCCACGCCGGTGACGACCAGGGAGCCTCCGGTGACCTTGGACAACACCGATCCGGCACCGTCATTCACGCCCGCCGCCTGCACCTGGGCAGAGGTCAGGGTAGTCGCCCCGCCATTGCTGTTGGTGATGGCGAAGATCATCGCATTGTTGGCCAGCAGGTCGGACGAACCACCCGCCGCGATGTCGGAGGCAATGTTGGCCGCCGTGTCGCTGACGGTCGCGCTGTCCGGCACGTCCGGCAAGGCAACGACCGTGTCGATCTCCGCCACCGTGATGCCGGTGACACGCAGCGTCCCACCGCTCAGCAGGGCCGCCGCCGATCCGGCTCCATCGTTGACGCCCGTCGCCTGCATCTGGGCGAGCGACAGGGAGACAACCCCCGCGTTGCTCACAACGATGCTGGTGATGTCACCGAGGTTGCCGAGGATGTCCGACGCCCCGCCCAAGGCCAGGTCGGCCTGGATATGCGCCGCGGTGTCGCTGATCGTGATCGACGCGGGGGCCACGCCCAGGGCCAGGATCGTGTCGATATCCGCCACCGCGACGCCGGTGACGATCAGGGAACCGCCGGTCACCTTGGACAGCACCGACCCCGCGCCATCATTCACACCCGCCGCCAGGACCTGGGCGGACGTCAGGGTGATTGCCCCGCCGTTGCTGTTGGTGATCGCCGTGATGTCGGCGTTGTTCGCCAGCAGCTCGGACGATCCACCCAATGCCAGGTCCGTGGCGATATGCGCTGCGGTGTCACTGACCGAGATGGACGCCGGCGCCACCGGCAAGGCCAGGATCGTCTCGATATCCGTTATGGCAACGCCGGTGACGACCAGGGACCCGCCCGTCACCTTGGACAGCACGGACCCCGCGCCATCGTTCACGCCCGCGGCCTGAACCTGGGCCGAGGTCAGCGTGACCGCTCCGCCATTGCTGTTGGTGATGGCGAAGATCATCGCGTTGTTGGCCAGCAGGTCGGACGACCCGCCCGCCGCGATATCGGACGCGATATTGGCCGCCGTATCGCTGACCGTCGCGCTGTCCGGCACGTCCGGGAGGGCAACGACCGTGTCGATCTGCGCCACCGTGATGCCGGTGACACGCAGGGTCCCGCCGCTCAGCAGGGCCGCCGCCGATCCGGCCCCATCATTGACACCCGCCGCCTGCATCTGTGTCAGCGTCAGGGAGACAATCCCCGCGTCGCTCACGATCAGGTTGGTGATGTCACTGAGGTTGCCGAGGATATCCGAGGACGCACCCAGGACCAGGTCGGCCTGGATATGCGCCGCGGTATCGCTGACCGTGATCGAGGCCGGGGCAACGCCCAGACCCAGGATCGTCTCGATATCCGCCACCGCGACGCCGGTGACGATCAGGGAACCGCCCGTCATCTTCGACAGAACCGATCCTGCGCCGTCGTTGACGCCGGCCGCCAGGACCTGCGCCGAGGTCAGGGTGACCACCCCGCCATTGCTGTTGGTGATCTCGGTGATGTCGGCATTGTTCGCCACCAGTTCGGACGACCCGCCCAGGACCAGGTCCGCCGCGATCTGCGCCGCCGTATCGCTGATGGTGATGGACGCCGGCGCCACCGGCAGGGCCAGGATCAGGTCGATATCGACGATCGCGACCCCGGTAACGACCAGGTCGCCTCCGGTCACCTTCGACAGCACGGACCCCGCGCCATCATTCACCCCGGCCACCCGCACCTGCGCCGAGGTCAGCAGGATCGTCCCCGCCGTGCTGTTCGTGATCGCGGTGATGTCGGCATTGTTCGCCAGCAGGTCGGAGGACCCACCCAGCGCGATGTCCACCGAGAGCCCCGCAGCCGTATCGCTGACCGTGATCGACCCCGGGGCCACCGGCAGAGCCAGGATCGTCTCGATATCCGCCACGGCCACGCCGGTCACCACCAGCGAGCCACCCGAGACCAGGGACATGACCGAGCCAGCCCCATCATTGACATGCGCGGTGGTGACCTGCGCCGACGTCAGGGTGATCACCCCGTCGTCAGTGTTCAGGACCCCGCTCAGCAGCGCCCGGTTGATGACCAGGCTGGAGGAACCGCCCAGCGCCAGGTTCGACTGGATATGGGCCGCCGTGTCCTCCACCGCGATCTCATCCGGGGTCACCGGCAGCGCCGCGGCGGTCGCGACCTCGGCCACCGTCGCGTCCAGCACGATCAGCGTACCGCCGCTCAGCAGTGAAGCGGCCGATCCGGCGCCGTCATTGATGTCGGCGAACTGCCACTCAGTCAGCGTCATGGCGATCGCGCCGTTGTCGCTGACGGTGATCTGCGTGATGTCCCCCAGGTTGCCCAGGATCAGCGATCCCGCACCGGCCTGGAAATCAGCCTCGATATGCGCCGCCGTGTCGCTGACGGTGATCGAGGCCGGCGGGACGCCCAGCGCGAGCATGGCCGGGATATCGGCGACGGCCACGCCGGTGACGACCAGCGAGCCTCCCGACACCTTGGACAGTGCAGAGCCCGCGCCATCATTCACCCCGGCCGCCACCACCTGCGCGGCGGTCAGCGTGATCGCCCCGGTGTTGCTGTTGGTGATGCTCGAAATAAGGGCCAGGTGCTCCAGGATGTTGGACGTGCCGGCCGTGGCCAGGTCGGACTGGATCGAGGCCGCGGTGGCGGACACGGTGATCGAGGCCGGCGCCACCGGCAGCGCCGCGATCGTATCGATATCGGTGACCGCGACGGCGGTGACGACCAGCGAGCCCCCCGTCACCTTGGACAGCGCCGAACCGGCCCCGTCGTTGACGCCCGAGAACAGCACCTGCGCCGCCGTCAGGCTGATCGCTCCGGCATTGCTATTGGTGATGGCCGTGATGTCGCCGAGGTTGCCCAGGATGTCGGACGACGCGCCCAGCGCCAGGGCGGCGGCAAGGTTCGCGGCGGTGTCGGAAACGCTGAAGCTGTCGGCCGCGACCGGCAGGGCGGCGATGGCATCGATATGGGCCACATCGACTCCGGTCACGACCAGCGTGCCGTTGGTCAGGTGGGACAGCACCGACCCGGCCCCGTCATTGACGTTGGTCGCCAGGACCTGGCTCTGCGTCAGGGTGATCGGATCGGAGTCGCTCACAGTCAGGGCCGACAGCGGGCCGCGGTTGGCCAACAGGTCCGATGCGTTGCCGGCCGCGATGTCGGCCGCGATATGGGCCGCCGTGTCGGTGACCGTGATATCGGACGGCGCCGGCACCAGGGCCATCAGCGCATCCAGTTCGGCGACGGCGGCTCCAGTCACGACCAGGGTCACGCCGGTGGTCAATGCCAGCGCGTCATCGACGTCGGTCGCCAGCGCCTGGGCCGCGGTCAGGGTGACCGTGCCGGACGGCGTGACAGCGATCCCGTCCACCTCGGCCAGATGGGCCAGGATGGCCGAAGCATTGCCAGCGATGAGGTCCGCCTGGACATGCGCGGCCGTGTCGATCAGCAGGATGCTCGACGGCGGCACGCCCAGCGCCATCAGGTCGACGATCTGATCGATCGACGCCTGGGTGACGGCCAGTGTCACGCCGGTCATCTTGCCCAGAGCCGACCCGCTGCCATCGTCGACGTCGGGGCTGAAGGCCTGCGCCGCCGTCAGGGTGATGGTGCCCGCCGGGCTGACCGTGATGCCGCTGATGGCCGCCAGGTTGGCGCGGATCGTGGAACCGCCATCGTTGATGTTGGCCTGCAGGTTCGCCGCGGTGTCGACGACGGCGATGCTGTCGGGTGCGACGGCCAATGCCAGGATGTCCTCGATATCCGCCTCGGCCACCGCGGTCACGACAAAGTCGCCGCCGGTGACCTTGGACATCACCGAGCCTGCGCCGTCATCGACATGGGACGCCGTGGCACGGGCGGCGGTCAGGCTGACCGTGCCGTTGTCGGAAATCGCGATGCCATCGATCAGGGCGCGGTGCGTCACCAGGTCCGATCCGCCGGTGGCAAGGTCGGCGGAAATCGCGCTCGCGGTATCCGAGACCAGGATGCTGTCGGGCACGACGCCCATGGCGGCCAGGTCGGCCACGTCATCGACGGTCGCACCGGTCACGGTGACCGTGCCGCCGGTCATGATATCCAGCGCCGAACCAGTGCCGTCGTTGACGCCCGCCGCCTCGATCTGCGCGACGGTCAGTTCGATGTCGCCGGCATCGCTGACGATGATCTCCCCGATGTTCTGCAGGACGCCCAGGATGTAGGACGACGGGCCATTGGCCAGGTCGGCCTCGATATGGGCGGCGGTGTCGCTGACATGCAGCGCGAAGACCGAGCTGATCAGGCCGAGCACATCGGCGGCGGAATGAAGCTGTGCCACCGAAACGGTCACGGCGGGCGTCCCGCCGTTGCTCAGCACGATCGCCGTGATCACCCCGCCCGCCTCGGCGTAGGAAGCCAGGGCGTCAAGCCGGGCATTCACGTTGGCGGCGCTGTCCAGGATGGTCGCATGTGCCCCCAGGCTGTCCAGCACGCCGCCGTTGGTCACGATCTGCTGGGCGGTGGAGTCGGGCGCGGTGATGGCGGAGATTCGGCTCTCTCCCAGCATGGTGGTCAGGCCGCTGGACTGGGCCGCGATGTTGGCGGCGGTATCGTTCACGGACACCTGGATGTTCTGGCCCAGGTGATCCTCGATCGGCAGCAGGCCGACCGCGAGGGCGGCTGTCAGGACCGTGGTGCCGGAGATCGAAACGACGCCGAGCAGATCGCCGAGGTCATCGAGATCGGAGGCGACGGCCACCAGCGCCGCGGCCGTATCGGTCACGTTGAGTTGCGTGTTGTCGGCGATGTTGGCCAGGACCGGCAGCAGGTCGGCGGCGACCGCGGCGGTCACGGCCGCGGAGTCCGTCAGGGTGATTGCCAGATGGCCGCCCAGGGCCTGGATCGGGTTCTGACCGCCGGTGACCGCGCCGATCGCCGCCGCGGAGTCGGTGACGTGAACGGTGCCGAGGTTGTTGCCCAGGTCCAGCAGGTTGACGATATTGGCGGCAACGTCGGTGGCATCGTCCGCCACGCCCAGGGGCTGGCCGGTCAGCAGATCGGCCAGTTCATGCAGGCCCGCCGCGTTGGCCGCGCTCAGCGGGCCGGTATCGGTCAGGGTGACGGAGGCCAGGTCGGTGACGGTCAGCAACCCGCTGCTCTGGGAACCGATCGCCTGGGCCGTGTCGACCACGTGGACCGGCACGCCCAGGCTGTTGAGGCTGGACATCGCGCCGGCGACCGCGTTCGCGGTATCGGACACCTCCAGCACCTGGTCGCCCGTGGAGAAATGCGCGCCCAGGCCAGCGAGAACGGCCGCCACCACGGCCAAGATCGTCGCGTCGGCGGACAGTTCATAGTCCGGTGCCAGGTTGCCCCAGTCATGCACCGCGGCGTTGGCCAGCGCGGTGGCGGTATCCAGGATCGTGACGTTGTCGGCCAGCGCCAGGCCTTCCGCGTTGTTCACATTCGACAGATTGGCGAACGTATCCACGACATTGAGCTGATGGCCGGACGCGAAGGTCAGCATCCCCGCGAGCGGCACCAGCGCATCGGCCTGCGCGACGGTGATGGGCGCGGACTGGTTGATCCGGGCGCCGGTCGCGACCTCGAGGATCGCATCCACATTGGCAGCCATCGCCGCGGGGCCATCGACCACGACCAGCAGCATGTCGCCGGTGTCGAAGTCCGGTGTATCGGCCAGGACAGCCGCGGTGGACGCGTCGATGGTCGAGTCACCGGAGGGTGTCACCGATGCGGCCTGCACGAGCAACTGGTTGCTGGTGTTCGCGACAATGTTGCCGATGGAGTCGACGACTTCATACGACGTCGCAACGTCCGCCCACGCCTCCGTTTCGGCGGCGGCCAGATGGGCGATGGTGTCGCGCACGACGATCGTCGCGCCGGCGTTGGTGAAGGCCGGCAAGTCGGCCAGGTCCGCCGCCTCGGCGACGATCAGGACGACGCCGGCGCCGGTCGGCAGGCGCTGGGCCGTGGAGAGGTCGCGCGCGCCCTGCGACAGTTCGATCAGGTTCTCGACGGTGTCCTGGATGGTCAGAGTCACGCCGTCGCCCAAGGCGAGGTCTGGCAGATCCGCCAGTTCCTCGGCCATCGCGGCGGAGACGGTGGCATTGGCGCCAAGCGTCTGGTGCGCCGCCAGTTCAAGTTCGAGCACGCCGAGGTTGGCCAGATTGATCGCTGTATCGACAACCGTCAGGCTGTTGTCATCCAGGTCGAACTTGACGCCCAGGCGAGCGAGGCCGCGCAGCTCCACCGCGTCGATCGATTCGGAGTCGACCAGTTGCAGCACGGTCGACATCAACAGCGCCTCTCCGGACAGGTCGAGCAGGGCTTCGACGTCGTCCTGCACGGTCAGCATCCGGCCCCCGGTCCAGAACCGGTCATCGGCGAACAGCGCGGTGGCCGAGGCGGCGGTGACGACCGCGTTGCCCGACAGCATCAGCATGTCGGCGATGGCCAGGCCGGCGCTGTTGCCGGAGGAGAGCAACTGCGACGCCGTGTCGGCGATCGTCAGCACGTTGTCGCCCAGATCGACGGTGCGGCCGGCCAGCACGGTCGCTTCCGCGGCGTTGAGCGTGGCGTCGCCGACCATCTCATACGCGGTCGGGGCGGAGTTTGATTCCGGGGTGAAGCCGGCGATGCGACGCCCGGTATCGCGCAGGATCAGGTCGTGCCCGTCGCGGTCGAAAGGTGCGCCGTTCAGGTTGTATTGCTGCAATGCCCGCAAGGCCATCAGCTGGGCGACGGTGGCGACCGTGTCATCCGACAAGATGATGGGAGTCGCCTGCAGCATGGCGTTGTTGTGGGTCAGGGTCGTGGACCCCAGCCGCAGCAGGTTCACCAGCGAGTCGGTCATCGTCAGGGCGGCGTTGGCGTTGACCTGGAACGGGGCGGTGCCGACCAGGGCCACAGCATCCTCGACCGACAGGTTGGTCGCTGTGCTGAGCTGGATATGGTCCGCCAGCGCCAGGCCGGCATCGAAGCCGGCGAAGGCCAAGACGTCGGCCGTATCGCTGATCGTGACGACGGCGTTGCCCTTGGTGAAGCCATCGATCGAGGTCAGGCGCATCGCCTGCGCGGTGGAGATGGTGACCGGCCCGTCGGCCAGGCTGACGACATCGGCGATGGCCAGGCCGGGCGCATTCTCCGCGTCCAGCAGTTCGGTGGCCGTGCCGCGCATCGTCAGCTCATGCGTCCCGGAGGAGAACCGGCTGCCGAGGATCGCAAGGGTGGCGGCGTGGGCGGCGGTGACGACCGCATCGGCGGACAACGTGACGGAACCGGCCAGCAGCAGGCCGGCCCAGTTGTCCGGGTCGCCTTCCTGGTTGCTCCAGAACAGCATGTTCGCGGCGGTGTCGACCACGGCGATGCGGTCGGGGCGGCCCGTGAAGTTGGGCAGGTCGGACAGCAGCGTGGCCTCGGCGGCCGTCAGGCTGGCGGTCCCCTGCAGCAGGGTGATCCCGATCAGCATCGTGTCGGTGCCGTCGAGGTCCAGCAGGTTCCCCGCGGTGTCGCTGACGATCAGCATACGCCCTTCGAGGCTGAAGTTCGGCAGGTCGCGCAGGGTGATGAACTGTGCGACCGAGACCAGGCTGTTGCCGGCCAGGTGGATCGCGGTGGCCATCGCGGCCGTGCCCTGGTCGAGGGTCGCGAGCCGGGCGGCGCCGTCGCTGATGATCAGGTCGTGACCACCGGCCGAGAAGTTCTGGATCGCGTGCAGGGATGTCGCGACGGCGGCGGTGACCGTGCTGTCCGCCGACAGGGACACGGCGCCGGCCGGCGCGAGGCCCGCGCCGGCGCCCGGGGCCAGCAGGGCGGACACGGTGTCGACCACCGACAGGCCGGGGCCGACATCGAGGTTCGGCAGCATGGCCAGCGTCGCCGCCTGGGCCGCGCCGACAACCCAGGGCTGCGCCTGGTCGGCCAGTTCAAAGCCCGTGATCTCTCCGGCCAGGGGCGTCCAGGCGCGGGTGACGGTCAGCGCATCGGGCGTGTCGCGCACGACCAGGTCGTGCCCGCCATTGCCGAAGCGGGCGCCGAGACCGCCGAGCGTGGCGGCCTGGGCGGCGGTGACGAAGGCATCCGCCGACAGCACGACCGAGTCCGCGACCATCAGGACCGGCCAGGCGTCGGGCTCGCTTTCACCCTGGGACATGTGCAGCAGGGCGGCCGCGGTGTCCTGGATCATCAGGGTCATCGGGCCGGACTCGAAATGCGTAAACCGGGCGAGCGTCGTCGCGTTGGCGGCGGAAGCGGTTGCCGCGGCGGACAGCACGACGGGGCCCGTCCAGGCATTCACCGCCTGCAACGCCGACGAATCCGCCAGCGCCAGCAATTCGGACAGCGTCGAGGCGATGGCGATGGCGTGATCCTGCGTGTCGAACACGGAACCCAGGGCGGCAAGCCGGCCGGCCTGCTGGGCGTCGATCAGGGCGTCATCCGCCAGCAGGATGGCGGTCGCCAGCGACAGGCCCGCCGCGTTCGCCAGGTTGGACAGGGGCCCCGCGTGATCGCTCACGATCAGGTCGACGTCCTGGCCGACGGCGAAGCCAGGCAGCGCGGACAGCGCCAGCGCCTCGACAGCCGAGACGGTCACGTCGGAGGCAAGCCGGGCGGTCGCGCCGCCCGAGAACGCCAGCGTTTCATCCAGAAGCTGTGCCGCGGTGCCGTCGAACACGCCGGACGCCACGGTGATGGCCAGGAAGCCGCGGCCGAAGATTTCGCTGGCGACGGCGGACAGGGCCGCCCCGGTATCGGACACCGACAGCGCGAACAGGGCCGGGTTGAAGTCGGGCGTGCCGGCCAGGATGGCGGCGGATTCCGCGCTCACGGTCCCGCCATTGTCGGTCGGCGTGACCGCGACGGGGCCGTCCTCGCTCAGTGCCGCCACCATCTGCCGAGCGGCGACGAGGTTGACGAGGGTGTCGGCGATGCGGAGGGCGGGGTTGGCCTCGGAACCGACCACCGTCATCGTCACCTGCTGGGGGACGCGGCCGAGCAGCGCCTCGATCTGGGCGATGGTGTAGGTGCCATTGTCGGCAAGCAGGCGGATGGCCGTCACGCCGCTCGGGATCTGGTTGGCGGCGACCAGATGGGCGGCGGTGTCTTCCAGGATGATGGCGGTGGCCAGCGCCTTCAGGTTGCTTGCAAGCGTGGCGAGCGTGGCCAGCGTGTCGGAGATCGTCAGGTTCGATCCGGTCGCGATGTCGAGGCCGAAGCGGCTGGCGAGCAGCACGACCTGCTGGGTCGAGAGCGTGGCGGCGGCGGATAGGGTCGCGTTCTGGGCGAACGGGGCATCACCCGCAGACACGGCCAGCAGGTTGGCGGCGGTATCCTGGACAGTGATTTCCTGTCCGGCGGCCATGGTGAAGTTCGGCAGGTCGGCCAGGATGGCAAGCTGGGCCGCGGTGACGGTGGCGCTGTCGGTGGCCTGGGTGCGGAGAGTGGGAACCGAGCCGGCCAGGGTGGCGATGGTCTGCGCGCCGGTGATCAGGGCCTGGGTGGTGTCGGTCGCGCGGATCACGACCCGCGGCAGGTAACCGATGGCCGGCAATTCGGTGACGACACCCTGCGCCAGAAGGGCGGACAGCGTGTCGGAGACGGTCAGTGTGACGTTGGTGGCGACCGAGAAGTTCTGCAGCGCGACGACCTGAAGCACCGTGCTCGCGGTGACGGTGGAATCAACGGCGACCTTGTAGGCCTGGAGCGCGCCGCGCTTCTGCCCGTTGGTGATGGCAAGCAAGTTGGCGGCGGTATCGGCCAGGGTGATGATCGCGCCAGGGTTGACCGAGAAGGACGGCATGGTCGTGAAGGCGATCATCCCGGCCAGGGAGACATCGGCGCTGGCGGACATCACGACGCTGTTCGCGCCGGTGATCACCGTCTGGGTGGCCGCGGCCAGGATATTGGCTGCGGTGTCAAAGACCGCCTTCGTGTTCGCGAGCGTCAGACCCGTAGCGTTCAGCGGGTTGGTCAGGTCGGCGACCGAGCCCCGGACCGTCAGGCTGAAACCATTCTTGGAGAACAGCGTGCCCAGGCCGGCCAGAAGCTTGGCATCACCTGGTGACGTCGCCCCATTCGCGTTCATGTTGAACGCGGTTACCCGCGGCAACAGGCTGGCGGTCAGGGTCCCACGCGCGATGTTGGTGGGGGTATCGACAATGGTGATCCCCGTCGCGGTGGATGCTGCCAAAGCCTGATCGATCGTCATGATTGCCATTTTGCCGTCTTCCCTAGCCTGGTCACACAAGGTCGGCGGCTGCATGTCGACACGCTCTGGGTCAGCATGGTCCGCCGGATG
>CANJSR010000021.1 GCA_947476855.1 Acetobacteraceae bacterium | reverse complement strand
TCGAGGACGCGGAGAGTTTCTATTTCGCGCGGCAGTTCCGCGACTACGGAAGGATGTATGACGCCTTCGAGGTGGAGCTTGAGAAGGCGGCGGCTCTCGATGCCGCTTCCGTCGATGAGACCGCGCTGGCCGCGCGCATCACAAAAGTTCTTCAGCTGAAGACCAACTGCACGGTGAAGGCGCTGGACTTGCCGCCCACTGAATCTCACCCCACATCGATCATGCTGATCGTGCGCCATGGCGGTCCACTATCGAGCGTTCACGATCGCCGGCAGGACGGGTGCTGTTGCCCTCGCCATCGCAGATGTCGCTAGCTTGCAGACTGCCCTCGACGGCAAGCAGGCGGCAGGCTCCTATGCCGCCTCCGTTCATACCCACACCATCGCCAGCGTCACCGGACTCCAGACGGCGCTCGACGCCAAGGCCGACCTGAGCTCGATACTGGGCAGGCGCACGGTGAACTTCCCGGCCGCCGCGATGATCGCCCGCGCCACCAGCGGCGCGCAGTCGGGAACCGAGGAGATGGCGACCAACGACGTCATGGTCCGCTTCTGGGCCTTTGACGCCACGGTGTCGGAGGCGGTCCAGACCGTCCCCGTCAGGATGCCCAGGTCGTGGAACGAGGGCGCCGTGCAGGTCCAGTTCATCTGGAAGCACCCCGCCACCACCACCAGCTTCGGCGTTCGCTGGGGCGTGCGCGCGCGCGCCTTCAGCGACAACGAAGCGCTCGATGCGGCGTGGGGTACCGCGCAGGAGGTGAGCGACACGGGCGGCGTCACGAACAACGTCTACATCACCTCCTTCTCTGCCGACCTGACGATTGGCGGCAGCCCCGCCGAAAACGACATGGTGATCTTCGAGTTCTACCGCGCCCCCGCCAACGCCGCCGACACGATGGCCGGCGACGCCCAGCTCATCGAGGTGACGATGACCTACACCGTCAACGCCGCGAAGGACGACTGACCCATGCTCGAGGCCACGCAGCTGACCGGGTTCGGAGCGGACGATCTTACGCCCGGCCCTCATGAATTGTTCTATGCGGGACGCAGGAGCGAGAATAGTTCGTTCAACTACAATGAAGGCACGTTCGACATTGGCCTTGAGTTCGCCGACCGCCTGGTCGTCATCGGCCACCTCACTTCTGGTGGCGTGTGGGGCAATGGGGCCATCGTAAACGGCAAGGCGGCAGAGTGGATCGGCGGATCGAATGCTGGCGGCGAGCATCAATGGTTCATATGCAAGCAGCCACCGGGGGCGGGAGTTGTTACCATCAGAGTGAATATGTCCGGCGCTGGCGCAAGCGGAATGATGGTTTGGGTCATCAAGGGCGGCTGCGGTGCAAACCCCGTTCGGCAGATTGCCAGCGGCTACAGAAACAACACCAACAGTGCCGCAGGATATTTCAGCTCAGAAGTCCCGCTCAATGCGATGGTCTTTGCCATCGGGCAAAAGCTGTCGACAAATGCCTTCGCTGGCATTGGCTCAAATCTCGGCGGCGTGCTGACACAGAACGCGAACTATGTGACCTATACAGGCGCGGGCTATGGCGGCGGCATGATCGACAAAACGACTACCTACAGAAGCGCGGGAAGCGGATATGTTTCATCGAGCGGATCAGACAGCAGCAAGACGCAATCGATCTGTGCCATCGCGATCAATAAGGCCGCGTAAGGAGACGATGCAATGACTGAATATGCACTCGTGATCGACGGCTCCTTCATGGAAATACGGCAGTATTCGGCGAAGCCCGGCGACATCCCGCACAAGAAGGTGACGTGGCACGAGGTCGTGCGGGACGAGGGGCCCACCGCGTTCACCGGACTTGAGAACGGCAACTGGGTGGTTCGCGCGGCGCTGCCGACTCTGGACGAACTTCGTGCCCTGAAGCTTTCGGAACTTGCGGCTCTCCGCTGGGAGAGGGAGACGGGCGGTACCCTGTTCAACGGCATGCCTGTCGCCACCGACGCCGTGAGCCAGACCAAGTACATCGGCGCGGTGGTGGGCGCGCAAATCGATCCCAATGCCGTCATCAACTGGAAGATGGCGGATGGCACCTTCGTGACCCTCGATGCCCAGGCCATCACTGCGGTAGCGATGGCGGTGCGGGCACATGTTCAGGCGTGCTTCGACAACGAGGCGGCGTTGAAGTCGCAGATCGAGGCGGCCAGCACGGCGGAAGAGATTGCGGTAGTGGACCTGAACACCGGCTGGCCGTGAGATGAAGGGGCGTACCGCCTTTGGCACCGGCACAGCCTGACCGACATGACCGGAGGCCCGGCCATGGCCGGCTGGCGAATCCTCAAGCCGGCCTGATGGGCTCCGGGCGGGTTCGCCGCCATTCCCACCGCCGCGCTCGATCCGCCCCAGCGTGCGGCGTCTCCCGTGGTCCCCGCGCTTCATGGGTCCGGGTCCCCGTCGAGATCATCACCAGAACAGTGTGGAAAGTCGTTTCCGGAAAAGGGCAAGTTCTTTCCAGACGGGAGTTCGGTGATGGCACCGGTTACGGTAGAGAGAAAAGGTAAGCATCCCACAGGCTTTGCTCAATGATGCCAAGAAGCACAAGAGGAATGGTACGCCTTGGCTCGACATTTGACTTGAAGCTCTTCGGCACGCGAAACTGATCGGCCCTCAACGAGTGGTCCGGGTTGAATGTTAGTGCATGATTGGCTTGGGCGCCAGCGCGGGCGGCGAAGCCGGTCGGGGTAGCGCAGCCGCCCGCGCGGCCTGCGGAATGAAGGCTTTCGGGGCTGGCTTGTTCGCCTCCCTGCATGAACTCCATACTCAAGTGTCAAAGGCCGGGTGTAGACGCCCGGCCTCTGTCACCAAAATCAGAGTTCGACGCTGCAGGCGCAGCAGCAACCTCTCAACCCTCGACCCACCAGCGTGAGATGAACATCCAGCCGTCCAGCTCCCATGACTTGGATATGCTGTCGGCATGCTTCACACGCGACCGGAACGCCCAGATGTTGTTCGGCAGGACCGGCGCGATGAGGCCGCCTTCGCTGTGGACGATGCGCTGCATCTCGCCGTACATCTCGCGGCGCTTGGCCTCGTCAAGCTCGGCGCGGGCCGCGACGAGAAGCTCCTCGAACCGCGCATTGTTGAAGCGCGTGTCGTTCCATGGCGCTCCGGCCGCGAACATCACCGAGAACATCAGGTCTTCCGTCGGCCGGCCGCCCCAATCCGTCGCGATGAACGGCTTCTTCAGCCACACATTCGACCAGTAGCTGTCGGCCGGCTCCTTGACGACATTGATGTTGATACCGGCCGGCTTGGCGTTTGATTGAAAGAGCAACGCGCTGTCGATCGCCGCCGCGAAGGCGGCCGTGGAGGCCGAGAGGTCGACGTCGAGCGAGGAGAGTCCTGCCTTCTTGAGGTGGAACTTCGCGCGGTCGATATCGTACTTGAACTGTTCGATCGAGGGATCGTGGAAGCGGTAGGCCGGCGTGATGGGGTGATCGTTGCCGATGATTCCGTGTCCATCGAGCGCAGCGCTCAGCGCGGCCTCGCGGTCGATCGAATATTTCAGAGCCAGCCTGACGTCATTGTTGTCGAAGGGGGTCGTGTCGGTGAACATGGTGTAGCCGAAGAAGCGGAAGCCCGTTTCCTCCTCGACCTTGAGGCCCGGCGTATTCTGCAGCATCGAAAGCGTGCGGATGTCGGGACGGTCGATCACGTCGACTTCGCCGGCAATCAGCGCGTTCTGGCGTGCGGTCGAATCGGTGATGACGAGGACCTCGGCCGAGGCCAGGTGTCCGACGTCCGGGTTCCAGTAGTTTTCGGCCTTCTGAAGCTGAGCGCGCACGCCAGGTTCGAAGCCGACCAACTTGTAGGGGCCAGCACGGCTGCCGTCGTCCTCCCAGTTGATCTTGCCATCCTCCTTGGCCTTGCAGATCGCGAGCTGGTAATCGGTGAGGATATAGGGGAAGTCGGCGTCGCCGCTCGTCAGCTCGAAGACGACCGTGCCGTCGCCATCCGCCGTGATGTTCTTGATGTTCGCGACGACGGTCTTGGCGTTCGACTTGCTGTTCTCGCCCCGATGATGGTTGAGCGAGGCGATCACGTCCTTTGCCGTGACGCGCGACCCGTCGTGGAACTCCGCCTGGCGCAGCTTGAACACCCACTTGCGCGCCTGGTCTGAGCCTTCCCAGGATTCCGCGATGTCGCCGTGAAGCTTGTTGTCTGCCCCCACCACGGTCAGCTTGGCGTGGCAATTGTAGGACAGGAGGATCATGAAGCCGTGCGAATAGGTGCCGGGTTCAAGCGAATCCGTCGTCTGGCCGTGCGAGCAGCCCATCTTCAGGCTGCCACCCTTGACCGGCGCAGCGCTTGCCCGGCTTGACCAGGACAAGGAACCGGTTGCGAGAGCAAGCCCCGATGCACCCACTCCCTTGATCAGCCCCCGGCGGTCAATCATGCCAGCAGAGCGGGCGTGTTTTCCAATCGTCGTTTTCATCTTCGGTCCTCCTGAGTTTTGGGTCTACACGTTCTGAACAAGCACTTTCGTTGCAATCGACTCGAGATCCTCGGCCACCAGTTCTGCCGCGCGGTGTCCGATCATCATGCAGGTCGCGGCGATGTTGACACTGACCATGGTCGGCATGATCGATGCATCTGCAATGCGCAGGCCGCCCACGCCCTTGGCCCTGAGTGAGGAGTCGACCACAGCGCCCGGGTCGCTCGCCGGGCCCATCTTGCAGGTGCCCGCCGGATGGTAACCCGTGGTCGCAGTCTCCCGCACGTAGCTCGCAAGCTCGCCGTCCGAGACGGCGGACGCGCCCGGCGCAAGTTCTTCACCGATCCAGCCAGACAAGGCGGGCCTGCCAAACAGGCACCGCGCGTAGCGGAGTCCTTCGATCATCACCCGCAGGTCGTAGCCATCGGGATCGGTGAAGTATCCGGCATTGATCAGAGGGTCGTCTTCCAGGTTGCGCGAGCGGAGGCGAACCGAACCTTCGCTGCGCGCCCTGTTCACCGTCATGTAGGCCGTGAAGCCATGTGGCGCAGAGAGATATCCGGCTGGTGCGGTTTGCTGTTCGAACAATTCCGGTCCGAGCTGCAGCTCGATGTCCGGCCATGGAGCGTTTGGGTCTTCGACCCTGGCGAACAGCACACCGGTATAGTTCCACAGCGGATCCCTGTCGCTCGCTTGTAGGGACGCGGCGTTGACGCAGGCTGCCGGGTGATCGAGCAGGTGGCGGCCCACCTGCGGCAGATCAAGTCTGGGTGCCATGCCCAGCGCCCGCAGTTCCTCTGCAGGGCCTATTCCCGACAGCATCAGGATGCGCGGCGTATCCAACGCGCCACAGCAGAGAATGACTTCCTTCCGGGCAGTGAAGGCGCCTCGCGGCGTCATGACTCCGGAAACCTGCCTGTCCGCACTGAACACGAGCTGGCTGACGGCCGTATCGGTAAAGATCGACAGATTGGGTGGCGGGCCGGACTGGGGCGACAGGAAGACCTCAGCCGAGCTTTCCCGCGCGACGCCCCGCTTGCTCATCCGGTAGCTGCCCCATCCTTCCGCAAACTCGGTTGCGAAATCGGCCACTTTCACGCCCATCTCCCGCGCGGCGGCCGCCAGGGCTTCATGTGCCGGCCCCCGGGGCTGCACGGTCTCGATATTGATACGCGCCTCGAGCGACTCGAAATGCGGACGGACCGCATCCGGCCCCCAACCTGCGGCTCCTGCCGCGACCCAGGTCAGGAAGTCGGCTGCCGGCGGACGAAACCAGATGCAGGTGTTCTGCGACGTCGATCCGCCCAGCATGCGGGCCACCGGGTAACGAAAACGTCCATTGCCGCTTGTCGGCTGGACGATGGGAAGCAGCCGTGCGAGAGGGCCGTTCTTGACCTCGTTGAAACGGCGGAAGTCGCGCACCTCCTCGCGTGCAAGAACGTCGGGGCCTGCCTCGAGCAGAGCAACGCGTGCGTGGGTGAGTTCGGCCAGCCGCCGCGCCGCCACTGCCCCCGCAGCGCCGCCACCCACAACCACATAGTCGAATTCAATGCCCATCGGCGGTCAGCTTGGATCTGTTGGCCTGCGATGCAGGCCTTCGCGTTGCTGCCGGTAGAAACGGGTCGGCTGACCCGTGCGCGCGGTCAGCCCGCCGTCGGCGACGAGTGCTGCGCCGGTGACGAACGATGACTGGTCCGAGGCGAGGAAGAGGATCGCCTCGGCAAGTTCCGATGCCGTGCCGATGCGTCCCAGAGCGCAGGACTCATTGTAGGCGCGCAGTTCATTCTGGGATATTGTCGCGAGCATGCGCTCGGATGCGACGGGGCCCGGGCAGATGGCGTTGACGCGAATGCCATAGCCGCCTTCCTCCCAGGCGAGCGATTGCGTGAGTGATATGATCGCGGCCTTTGCCGCGTTGTAGGGCGCCCATTCGGGGTCGCCGCGCAGGCCGGAGATCGAGGCCATGGTGACAATGCTGCCGCCGCGCTTGCGCATGGCCGGTATCACTGCCTGGCATGCGACGAGCGTGCTCCGCAGGTTGAGGGCGTAGAGCCTGTCCCAGACCGCGAGGTCGATCTCCGCGGTGAGGCCGGACGCACTGCCGCCTGCGATGTTGATGAGGCTGTCGACCTCGCCGCCCGTGCGGCGCAGGACTGTTGCGATGGCGTCGCGCAGCTCGGTCTCGTTCATGACGTCGGCGCGCAACGCTTCTACGCGGGCGCCGCTCTTCGAAAGGCCGCGCGCCAGTTCCTCGGCCATGTCGTGCTTCACGTCGAGGATGAAGAGGCGTGCGCCCTCCGCTGCGAGCTGCGTACTGCAGGCGCGACCCATGCCGTCGGCGCCACCCGACACGATCACCACCTTGTCCTTGAAGCGCGGATACGAAGCCATTTCACTCCTTGCCAGCCGGAGAGAGCGGCGCGTTCTCCGGCGCCTTTCCATACTCATGAACAACGTCAGCCCAGGACTGCCTCGCGTTCGGCCGCAGGATGAGGCGGTTCCTGGTCGCCGCCGAGGAGCGCCGGAGGCGCGTCGGACAAGGCTTTAATTTTTCTAAATAGTGGAAAGCTGTCATAAATCTTGACATCAAATCAGGGTCGATGCAAGCCTTGTTTTGTCAGCAAGGCGGGCTGCCACGCCCTCAGTGATCCGATGGAGACGACTGTGCAGGCCATGAATAGCAGGCGGGACGATCGCTTCATCCGCACCGAATTCGCCAGCATCACCGGCCAGCCGCCCTATGTTTCCACGCCCATACGTTCCCGCGGCGGGTTGAAGAGGACGGCGTTTTTCCCGATCGTGGGAGAGATCGCCTCCAGCTTCAAGTTGCACAATACTTATCTCAAGCCGGATTTCTTCACCGACCCTGTGGAGGAGTACTGGGCGATCAGGCGGACGGCGGGTCTTCTCGACGTCACCGGCGAGGAGGTCATCGCCGTCACCGGTCCGGATGCCGAGGCGCTGCTCGACAGCCTGATGCCGCGCGATGTGCGCAAGATGAAGGACGGGCACAGCTACTACTCCGTGCTCCTCCATGATCATGGCGGAATCGTCGAGGATGGCATCCTCGTCCGCTTTGACAGGAACTCCTTCTGGTGGATTGGAGGACCCGGCAGTTCGGAGGAGTGGCTCTATGCCCATTCCGTTTCCCGGGACGTGCGCATCGAGAGCTTCAACGACCGCCTGCACGTGGCGAGTCTGCAGGGGCCCCGCTCGCGGGACATCCTGCAGGAGGTCTGTTCGGCGGACCTGGCGCCCGTGCCGTTCTTCGGCCTGCTGAGTGCCGAGGTCTGCGGCGTGCCTGTCACCATCACGCGAACCGGCTATACCGCCGAACTCGGCTACGACATCTATGTCGACGTTGCGCGGGGGGGTAAATTCTTCGCGGGCCTCTGGGATGCCGTCAGGAAGGCTGGCGGCGCCCTCTGCGGCAGCAGGACACTCGGCATCAGGCGCATCGAGGCGGCGATCCTGAACTTCGGCCAGGACTTCGACTGGCAGCATACGCCGGTCGAGATCGGGCTCGGCTGGATGATATCGGATACCAAGGCGCCATACCGCGCCCAGAAGGCGCTGCAATCCGCCAAAGCCCGTACTTACAGGCAGAAACTTGCAGGCCTCCGGCTCGAGGGCCGAGAGGTTCCGCTGATGGGGGACAGGGTGACTGTGAACGGCGCAGGGCGGGGGATCATCACCTCCGCGACCGGGTCCCCCGCCCTCGATTGCCCCCTCGCAATCTGCTGGCTCGACACGGAGAACGCAGTGTCCGGCGCCCGGGTGGACGTCGATCTCGGCGGGCGCGCCGCCGCGGCGACGGTCGTTGACATGCCGTTCCTTGATCCGGAACGAAAACTCGCAAGAGCGTGACCGCGACGTCAGGTGGCCGTCTGGTATTCTCCAAGTCCGTCGATCTGGAATGACGGTGTGGACTCCGGCCGCATCGCCGGCCTGTCAAAGTGGAAGAGCGAGATGTCGGTCGATGCTTTGCCAGTCGTCAGCAACTCGCTCAACGTCCTGCCGATCACCGAGGCAAACTTGAATGCGTGCGCGGCGCCCACGACACAGGCCACGCCGGGATGCCCCGGGACGGTGTCGAGCACGAAGTCGGTGTCCGGCGTGTGGGTGAGCAGACAGGTCTTGCTATAAAGGACAGGACCATGCGCCCGCGGGATGTTGCGTTTGACGAAGGCACTCACGTCCTGCTCGTTCCGCGCATCGGCAACGAAGCTGCGGTTGTCGGGATCGACCGGCGCGAAGCGGTCCCTGGCCGCCTTCACGCCATTGGCTCCATAGACCGGAAAGCCATAGAAATTGTCGAGGATCATCCAGATCCAGACAGGAAACCGCCCGGGCGAGAACTCCTCGGGATGCGGAGTGGCGAAATAGGTCACCTGCTCTTGGGTCACCTGCAGCGGCAGGTGGAAGCCGAGATGCCGGAGCACGTCATTGGTCCATGGGCCTGACGCGATGACGAGCTTGCCGCATTCGAATTCCCGTCCGCCAGCCGTGACGCGGTATGCTGAGCCACGCTGGCGGATGGCGGATACCGGCATGTTTCCAAGCAGCATGGCACCGTTGCGCTGCGCCATGCGGCGGTGGGCGGCGTTTGCCCTGGAGGCGGCAACGAGACCGCCCTCCGGCTGATAGACGGCATGCATGTCGTCCGCGAACTGGAACTGTGGAAAGCGCCGGTGAATGCCGGAGGCATCCAGCGTTTCGAACGGCACGCCACATGCCGCCATGCTGCTGTTGTAGCTCGTCTCCGACAGGGTTGTCGTATCCGGCCAGAAGTTCAGTTCACCGGTTTTCAACACGAACTGCTCTCCGGCATCCTCCTCCATCTCCGCCCAGATGCGGTAGGAGGCCTGCGCAAGGCGCACGTACGGGGTGTTGTGGTAGGTCAGCCGGATGATGCGTGAATGATCCTCGGACTCGCCGCGGCCATGTCCCAGTTCGAAGCGCTCGATCCCCAGAACCTCTTGCCCTGCCTGCCGCGAGAGCCAGTAGGCGGCCGCGCTGCCGAGGCCACCCAGTCCGATGACGATGTAGTCAAAGCTGTTCTTTGTCTCCGTCATCTGTCCTCCAGGCGAACCGCCGCGCGCCATGGCTCCGTCATGAGCGTCTCAGGCCTTCGGCTTCTGCCGCCTGGGTGCGGCCTTCGGTGTTGCGGCCGGATCGACTTGCAGCCCGATCGGTGCATCGCGAAAACCCAGTGCGCCTTCGATGGCTTCGCCTGCGTCAAGCAAGACGGACACATACCTGTCCACGCCGCCCTGCCGCATCCGCTCCTCAGGGCCGGCCACTCCGATGGCGGCAATGGCCCGGGCCGAGGGGCTGAGTATCGCGCGGCCGAAACCCAGGACGCCCTCGCGCCACTCGCCATTCGTCATCGAATAGCCCTGCTCGCGAATGTTTGCGAGCTGCCGGCGCAACATGGCGGGGGAAGAAACGGTGTGGCGGGTGAAGCGCTGCATGTTCGCGCTGACCGCGTCCACGATTTCGTCCGGCGCGTGGGCGAGCATCGCCTTTCCCGTGGCGGAACAATAGGCCGGCGAACGGTCCCCGATGTTGACATAGGCGCGCACCGCATGGGTGCTGTCGACCTTGTCGATATAGAGCGTCTGGTTGTTGTCGAGCACCGACAGGTGCACGGTCTCGCCCGTTTCCGAGGCGAGAGTGCGGAGATGCGGCATGGCCACGGAGCGGATGTCGAAACGCGAGAACACCCGCTGGCCCAGTTCCCACAGGCGGAGTGTGAGCTCATAGTTTCGCGATCCCGCAGGCCTGCTCACGTAACCGCACGCCTCGAGAGTGCCGAGAACGCGGTGCGCGTTGCTCTTGCTGATGCCGCACTGAAGCGCAATCTCGGTCAGGGAGCGCGGTCCGCCGGACTGCACCAGGGTCTCGAGAACCTTCAATCCCTTTACGATGGTTGTTTCCATATCCCATGCTTCGGATTGCTGTGGAACACGATGCTTAGACCATCGACCACGGTTTTCCAACATTCAGAACAGGTGGCCGCGGCAGCAGGAGCCGGTCCTAGAGGTAGCGCTTCACGACGCGCGCCGCATTGTGGCCCGGAACACCCGTGACGCCGCCGCCCGGATGCGCGGAGGCGCCACAAAGGAACAGGCCGGGGACAGGGGTGGTGTAGTCGGCGTATCCCCGCACCGGACGGCGGAAGAACAGCTGATCGGGCGTCAGGTCGCCGTGGTGCGGGCTTCCGCCCGGCAGGCGGAACGTCGTCGCATAGTCGACCGGCAGCATGATCTGGCGATGAATCCACCGGCGGTCGAATCCCGCCGCATGCAGGGCGATCGTGTCCAGCACGCGCTCGAAGAGCCGTTCGCGGGCAGCCTCGTCCTCATGGCCTGCCGGAATATGGCCTCCATAGATGCTGATGATGTGTTTGCCCGGCGGCGCCAGTGTGCTGTCGGCCACGGTCGGGGTCTGCACGGTCATGTAGGGGTGCTCCGACAGCCGGCCGCTCCGCATGTCGGTATAGGCGCGCTCGACGTAGGCGAGGCTCGGCGCCAGGGTGATCTGCACTGGATAGCCCGAGGTGTAGCCCGCTTCCTTGAGTCCGGCGAAGGGAATGGGACTGTCGACCGCAAGATGGATCTTGAAGTTCGTCACCGTGCCGTGAATGCCCGCCGCCGAGCGGCGATAGGCTTCCGGCGCCGCCGACTGCGGCACGAGATCGGCGAAGAGATGCTGGAGAGGGGCATTGGAGATGACGGCGCGGGCGCGGATGATGCCGGCTCCGGCGAGCCTGACGCCGGTCGCGCGGCCCTTCTCGACGATCACCTCGCTCACCTCCGCGCCTGTCCGCGTTTCGAGTCCGAAGCGCGCGCCGGATGCCGCGATGGCCTCAGATATCATGCCCATACCGCCCCGCGCGAGGCCGGTGCCACCGGCGGGATCGGGCCCGTCGCGCAGGTGATTGCGCAGCAGCAGAAAGGCCGTGCCCGGCGTGTGGATCGACATCGTCTGCCCGGCAGCACCAGCCGGGTAGTAGCCGGCGATGACCTTCACCTCGTCGCTGTCGAACCACCGCCCGACGTAATCGGAAACGCTCATGGAGACGAGATCGGTCACATCGTGAAAGGCGCGAAGGGCAGCCCTGTTGCGCCACGCGAAGCCGGCGAGGCGGGCAAGGTTTCCGGGGTTGAGATCGGACGGGTCGAGCGGAATCTCCCACAGCATCCGCCGGAAGATCGGGGCGATGCGTGCGAGATGGGCCTGGAATTTCGGGTAGGTCTCGGCATCGCGCTTCGAGAAGCGCGCGAGTTCGGCACAGAGCCGGTCCTGTTCCTTCCACAGGACCACCGGCCCCGCACCCTCCACGAAATGCACGCCCGGGGGTACGGGAACGACCTCATAGCCGAATTTCTGGAGTTCAAGATCGAGAACGATCTTGGGCTGCATCAGGCTCAGGATATGTGCGGCCGTGTTTATCCTGTAGCCCGGCCAAATTTGTTCGGTGACCGATGCGCCGCCCAGCATCTCGCGGCGCTCGAGAACGAGGATCTTCTTTCCCGACCGCGCAAGGTATGCACCGCAGACCAGCCCGTTGTGGCCGCCGCCGATGATGATGCCATCGTAGTGTTCCGTCGCGGCCATGTTCCCGCCGAGTTCATCCTTTGCCTGTCAATCGGCGCGGCCCACCCGTCTCAAGAGCAGCCGGACAAGGCGGCCGGGCAGGGCACTTGCCCTCACGGGCTGAACGTCATCGCCTTAGTTGTTCTGTATATTGGAATTAGATACCGTATATTGACACATGCAGGTGTTGAGCGCTAGATTTTTTTGGCATCGTCGTCCGATCGGCAAGGGTACTGTGCACTGATCGATTGAGGGACCGCTGGTCGCTTGCGGCGCCGCGCCGGCTTTCGACCATGATGCGGCGAAATGGGCATGACGACCGGGAGTGCAAGATGAGCGACGATCCGAAATCAAATCGCCGGCTGGGGTTCTCGACCCGTGCCATTCACCTTGGATATGACCCGGCGAGCGAGAAGGGCGCCCTCAATCCGCCGATCTACATGACCTCGACCTATACGTTCGAGACCGCAGAGGCGGGATCGGAGATGTTCCGCGGGGAACGTGCCGGATACATCTATGGCCGCACGCGAAACCCCACCCAGACCATTCTCGAGGAGCGGATCGCCAGTCTCGAAGGTGGCGAAACGGCGATCGCGCTTGGCTCCGGCATGGCCGCGACCTCGAGCGTCATGCTCTCTCTCCTCGATTCCGGCGACGAGATCGTCATTGACAACACGCTTTACGGAAACACCTTCGCCTATCTCACGCAGGCCCTGCCGCGGTGGGGCATCAAGGTGAAACTCGCCGACTTCGCCCGGCCGGAGACGCTGCAGGCGCAGATCAGTCCGGTGACCAAACTCGTGTTCTTCGAGACGCCCGCCAATCCGAACCTTCGCATAGTCGATATCGCGCGGATCGCCGGCATCGCCCATGGGGCCGGGGCTCTCGTAGTTGTTGACAATACCTTCGCCACGCCCGCCTTGCAGAGGCCGCTCTCTCTGGGTGCGGACATCGTGGTGCATTCGGCCACAAAGTACATCGGCGGGCATGGCGACGTCCTTGCCGGTCTCGTTGTCGGGCCTGCAGCCGTGCTTACCAAGGTCAGGCAGATCGGCTTACGCTGGGTCACGGGTGCAACCCTGTCGCCCATGAACTGCTTTCTGCTGCTGCGCGGGCTCAAGACGCTGGAACTGCGCATGGAGCGGCATTCGGTTTCAGCACTTGCCGTTGCCCGCATGCTCGAAGGCCATCGCAATGTGATGTCGGTCTCCTATCCTGGACTGGAGAGTTTTGCCGGTCACGAGCTGGCAAAGCGGCAGATGTCCGGTTTTGGCGGGCTGATTTCGTTCGAGCTCGACGGCGGCATGGCCCTGGGCATGGCGTTGATGAACAAGCTCACGATCATTTCGCGCGCCGTGAGCCTCGGCGACTGCGAGACGCTGATCCAGCACCCCGCCTCGATGACCCACGCGATCTATGGCGAGGAGGAACGCCGCAAGCACGGCATCTCCGATGGCCTGCTGCGCCTCTCGGTCGGCCTTGAGAACGTGGATGACATCCTCGAGGATCTGCAGCAGGCGCTCGATCTGCTTTGACCCGTTCAGCCGGAGCGCAGCTGCAGTGCAGCGAGCTCACGCCGGAAGCCGGTGACGCCTGACAGCACGACGTCCTCAATGGCAGCAGGCCCCTCGCGGAGATCGATCCAGCACCCGTTCCCGACGACATAGCGCAGAACACCGCCCCGTTGCTGCGGCTCACCGAAGAGGGGGCGGTAATGGGCGCGCGCTGTACTGAGGTCGGGCGTGGAGATCGTGATGCCGGCGGTTCCGGTGGCGCCGTTCGGATGCGCGGTCCGGCCTGCCGGGATCCTGAGTTCGCGGCCCGTCTCGTCCTGCAGGAAGAAGGGCAGGGAAGGGTGGCCGAAGCCGATGCCCGGAAGCGCCAGTGACACACGCCATGTCCGGCCATCGGACAGGCGCCTCGCATGCGTCACGGGCCCGTTCACGGCGAACCCGGCGTTCGACTGGACGGCGATGACGTCCGTTAGGCGGCCGGTCAGGAGCGTGAAGTCGGCCCAGCCGGAACGTCCGTTCATGTGCTGCGCAAGGCGATGGCGCCGCCGAGCCTCCGCATCGCGGACGGTCAGGATCTCGACATAGGTCCCGTCGGCAAGGCAAACCAGCCGCTGCAGGACAGGTGCTGTGTCGCGGTCCTCGTCGGCGCGATCGGTGATGAGGAAGCCAGCGGCCTCGAAGGCCTTGCAGACGTGATCGAAGGCCTCAGGCTCCGCCACGTGGAAGATCGTATGATCGAAACCCTGTATCACCGTCCCGTCCTTCACATGCCGAAACGTCGCGGTGCGAAGGGCGAAGGATCGACGCCGGGGGTGAGAGACATCGCAATGTCCGCCGCGAGGCGGCCCCCGCCCGGTCCGAGACCAAAGCCATGCCCGGAGAAGCCCGATGCCAGCACCAGCCCCGGGACCGCACTGAGCGGGCCGATTGCGGGCAGCGCGTCAGGCGTCACATCGATGAAGCCTCCCCATTCCCTGTCCACGCGGCCTTGCGCGAAGACGGGAAACTCGGCATCGACTGCGCGCTTCGCGCCGCTCAACACGCTGCCGACGGGCTCGGGATCGGCGATCCGGACGGATTCGAAAGGAGATGGCGCATCGAGTGCCCAGTGCCGCGGCATCATGGCTTCGGTGATGAACCGCCGCCCGATCCGGAACCGCAGCTCGCGAATGCTTCTGGTCAACAGCGGCAGATAGCTGCCCATCAGGCGGAAGCTGTCCGGCACGACGTCGACATAGGTGGCATTGGCGCGCGATAGGATGTAGCCGCCGTCCCGCCGCTTTCGCCAGCCATAGCGCTTCGCGGCGACGGAGATCTCCGGGCCTCCGGTGAGCGAGGTGTGGGCGGATACGGATCCCAGGACCTTGATCTGGGGGAAGCCGATGCCAAGGCTGCCAAGAAACAGCCTCGACCAGATCCCGCCGGCCAAAATGGCGAGAGATGTGCGGATCGCGCCGCGCTCGGTCACGACGGCGCTGAGCTGCCCGGCGCTCGTCTCGATTCCCCGCGCGGCGCAGTTCGTGTGGATGCCGGCGCCAAGGCGGCGGGCATCGGTGGCAATGGCAGGCGCTGCGCATTCGGGTTCGGCACAGCCATCGCTCGGGGTGTACAGCGCGCCCATCGCATTGCCGTCATTCCCCGGGAGTAGGCTGTCGAGTTCCCGGCGGGAGATCATCCGGCTGTCGAGGCCGGCGCCGCGCACCTGTTCGAGCCATCGCGTCTGCTCGGCTTCCGTGTCGGGATAGGTGAAATAGGCGATGCCCGTGGTGCGAAAGCCCGTATCGAGTGCGCCGAACACCTGAGGGTCGCGCCAGTCGCGCATCGACTGGAACATCAGGGAGATCTCTGCCGGATCGCGCGTCGTGTTGCGGCACCAGCCCCAGTTCCGGCCGGATTGCTCCCCGCCGATGGCGCCCTTGTCGATCAGCACCGCCTTCAGTCCCCGCTGGGCCAGATGCCAGACGGCGGATACACCCACGATGCCGCCGCCGATGACCACGGCATCGGCGCTCGCCGGCACCTTGCCATCGTCCGCCACCCCGACCAGCCCGGGTGGCACCGAACCTGAAGATGATCTAACGGCGCTCATGGAGGTGGCGAGAGAATGACCTTCGGCGTATCGGGACGCTGGCCCCATTCGTGCCAGGATCCGTCATAGAGCAGCCAGTCATGGTTGCCGAGCCGTTCAGCCATGAACCCGAGCAGAGCGGCCGTGACGCCCGAACCGCAGGTGGTGATGATCGGTCCTGCCACATCGACCCCCGCCCGACCAAAGATCTCCGCCGCTTTCTCGGGCGAAACGAAGGCGTAGTTGCTGGCCGGGTCGAAAAAGCTGCTCCATGGCACGTTGACGGCGCCCGGCATGGCGCCCGACGCCACGCCGGGATAGCCTGAACCTTCCGCACCCTGAAAGCGCGCCGCGGTGCGCGCGTCGACGATTGCCGCTCCTCCCGTCTCGATCACCTTGCGCACGTCCTCGAAAGAGGCGACTCGGCCCGACTGCAGCACGGCCTTGAACGGCCGCTGCGCGGGCGCCGACGGTTCGCCCGTTTCCACCGGCCGTCCCTCGGCCTTCCACTTGCGAAAGCCACCGTTCAGGATCCGGACGTTGTCGTGACCGAAGGTGCGGAACATCCACCAGAGCCGCGCCGAAACGTAGCCCGAGTCATAGACGATCACCTGGGTTTCGTTGCCGATGCCAAGCCCGCCGATGACGGCGGAGAACTGTTCGGCGCCGGGCAGCATGTTGATGTAGGGAGACTGCGGATCGGAGATGTCCTGCAGGTCGACGAAACGCGCACCCGGAATGTGGCCGCGCCGGAAATCGTCGATCGCGTGCTTGCCCGCCTCCGGCAGATACCACGAGCAGTCGACCACCACGCGGTCCTTCCCCGGTTCCTCCGCCATGATGCGCGCGAGTTCGTCGGTTTCGATCAGCCAGTCGTTCATGTCCTGTCCTCCGCCCAGCAGAATGAGGCTGTCAGCGCGCGCATGGTCAGAGCGGCCTCGCAAGCCGCCGGGACATGAGCTTGTGTTCGCGCAATTCCTTGTAGATCATCGGCACCTCTCCGGGCAGTACCTTCTCGCCGGCTTCGAGCCTGCGGCCGATCTCCGCATAGAGGGCCTGATGACCGGTCTGGCGCTGGACCCGCGGCAGTCCGATGATCTGCGCGCTGATCGCGTCATGCAGTTCGGAGGGCCACAGCGCATTGTAGGCGTCGCGGACGGGTCCGTAGTCGATGGCCTTGAGCGGCCTGCCGCCGCGGGCCGCACGCATCCGCTCGCGCAGTGCGCGCGTTGCATCCTCATCCAGCACACCGTCGGCGGATATCACCACGCCGTAGTCCGCCTCGGCGCTGCTGCGCCAGACGTAGCCGTCGAGGACGTCCGACAGGACCTGCTCCGCCGGCCGCTCGAGGGGATCGCCGTAGCCGCCCCCGCCCTGGGTGCCCATCCGGATCACGTCTCCGATGCCCAAATGCAGGATGTCGATCTTCCCGATGTCCTTCTCGCCGGGCGTGCCCGGATTGAGCAGTGTATAGCCCGTGGTGCCGGGACGGCCACCCTGGCGGCCCGCCGGCGGAAAGAGGTAGCGCTCGAGGTTGCGCGCCGTCACTGTCGAGAACGGGGAATGCGTTTCGAACTCGATGATCGAACCCGTGCCGCCGCGGAACTTGCCCGGGCCGCCCGAATCCTCGCGCAGGCCGTAGCGCCTGATCAGCACTTCCGGCATTTCCCGCTCCAGCAGTTCGGTCGGGACGTTCTTGAGGAAGTTCAGGATCACCATCGTGCCGTCGACTCCGTCCGCCATCGGGCGCCCGCCGGAGCCGCCCACCACGGGTTGAATGACGGATACGCGGGTCTCCGATGTTTCGGGGTCGGGCATCGCCACCATCAGAATGCCGCCCTGGCCGGAGTCGGTCGCCGGAAGCTGGTCCGGAACCGCCTGTGCCAGGGCGCCGATGATCACGTCACAGACCTTGTGGGAGGTGGAATAGCGCGCGCCGCAGGCTGCCCCCGGCTCCGGGTTGATGATGGTGCCGCGCGGGATCGAGATCCTGAGAGGACGAACGAGACCCGCGTTGTAGGCGATCGAAGGCTCGCGGGTGCACAGCCAGTTGACGATGCCGGTCACCAGCATCCAGTGGCCGTTCTTGGAATAGCTTGGCAGGTTGAGGGCGGCCCGCACCTCGGGTGCGGTACCCGCGAAGTCCATGTGGAACTCACCGTCCTTCACCGTCAGCGCGAGGTTGATGCGCAGGAGGCCGAGGCCCGCGACGTCACCCTCGATGAAGTCCGAGAAGCGGTAGACGCCCTCGGGAACGGAGGAAATCACCCGGCGCGACTGGGCCTCGGCGTAATTCAGCACGTCATCGATCGACTTGCTGACGGAAGGCGCGCCGAACCGCGCGATGATCTCGCGCATGCGCCGCATCGCCGTGTTCAGGGCGGCAATACATGCCTTCATGTCTCCCCAGTTCTGCGGGCTGCTGCGGGTATTGACGAGAAACGTCTTCAGGAACGTCTCGTTCAGGACGCCTTCGCTGAAGAGCTTCTGCGGCGGAATGCGGATTCCTTCCTGCACCAGTTCATAGCTTGACGGGGCGATCGAACCCGAAACCCTGCCGCCCACATCGGTCATGTGAACGAAGGTCCACAGATAGCAGATGACTGCGCCGTCGTGCACGACCGGTGTCCAGAGATAGACATCGGACAGGTGGGTCGCCATTCCCCGGGTGGCCTCGGGGTCGTTGGTGATGAAGATGTCTCCCTCGCGCACATCCTCGCCCATGGCCCGTATGGCATCGTCCATGGGCTTGCCGACCATCATCAGCACACCGTAGCGCCGGGAGGCCGCGAACACCTCGCCCTTGAGGCTTACAAGCGCTGCGCCGTAGTCCTGC
Organism: Acetobacteraceae bacterium; assembly: GCA_947476855.1. The sequence continues at coordinate 3,204 of CANJSR010000021.1, read as the reverse complement.
GTCTCCTTGATGAAGACCGTGTGCGCGGTGCGGAACAGGGCCTGCGCCATCTCGTCGACGATCGCCTGAAAGCGATTGGACATGATCTCCAACCCGATCTTGTCAGCGATCATGGCATTCGTTCCCCGATGATGTTGTACCATGGGTCGACGGTCGCACTGAACCCTGCGGGCACGTAGACCGTGGTGTCGTATTGCTCGACGATGGCGGGGCCTTCGAAACGGAAGCCGGGCTCGAGCGACGCGCGGTTGTAGACCGCCGCTTCGCCGCTTCTGCCATTTTCGTAGATGCGGCGTGTGACGGGCGCTCCGCTGCCAACGCCAACGAACGGGCGCAGGCGGGAGAAATCCGGCTTCCTGGTGGACCCGACGATCTGCAGCCGTGCCTCGAGAATGCGGAGCGAACTGGCGCGGTCGGCATAGCCGTAGACTCTCTCATAGTGATCATGAAAGAGGGTTTCGATCTGGGCAATGGTGAGCGGCCCGTCAGGGAGTATCACGTTCAGCTCGAACGACTGCCCCTGGTAGCACATGTCGATCGATCGCACGATCCGCCGTTCCACGACGTCGACTTTCTGGGCCGCAAGCCAGCTCTCCGCCTCGGTGGTGAACTGCGCAAAGGTCGCATTGATCTGGTCATCGGACATCGAGCGGGAATCGTGCCAGAGGCTGCGCACGAAATCGGCGCGCAGATCGGCGACGAGGCAGCCCAGGGCGCACAGCAGCCCGGGCATCGGCGGCACGATGACCCGGCGGAGGTTGAGTTCGCGCGCCAGCATGAAGGAGTGGGTGGGCCCTGCCGCGCCATAGCAGAGCAAAGAGAACTCCTTGGCATCGACGCCACGGCGCGCCAGTTGCGGCACGGCCTCCGCATAGATGTTCGCGGTGGCGACCTGCAGCACCGCGTCCGCAGCCTGTTCGACCGTCAGGCCCAGTCTTGTGCCAATCGTGGCCAGTGCCGCGCGTGCCTTGTCGAATTGCAGCTTCATCTCTCCGCCCAGGATAGAGGTCATGATGCCGAGAACGGCATAGGCATCGGTTACGGTCGGCTCGGTGCCGCCGCGGCCATAGCAGGCGGGACCTGGATTGGCGCCGGCTGAACGCGGACCGACCTTCAGCACGCCTTCGGCATCGAGCCATGCGATCGAGCCGCCGCCGGCGCCGATAGCAGAGACATCGACGGCGGGCAGCACCACAGTGAAATCGCCGACGGTGTTCTCGTTCGAATAGGGTACTTCGCCGTTGATGAGCGCCATATCGACAGAGGTGCCGCCCATGTCGAGTGTCAGGAGGCGCGTATCGCCGATCAACTGACCAATGAATGCGGCACCCATGACGCCTGACGCCGGACCGGAGAGAAGCGTCTCGACAGGGCGCTCGCCTGCGGCCTCGATGCTCATCACCCCGCCATTCGACTTGGTGGAGAATATCCGTGTGACGACACCGGAATTCTCCGCCCTCTCCTTCAGGGTCTCGAAATAGCGGCGCATCCGGGCGCCAATGTATCCGTTGATGACGCCAACGAGCGCGCGCTCGTACTCACGCTGCTGTGGCCATAACTCGGCAGATGCGATGACATAGGCGCCAGGAAACTCTTCGAGGATCCACTGCTTGGCTTGGGACTCGTGATCTCCGTTGCGATAGGAATGCAGAAAGCAGATCGCGATGTTGTCGGCTCCCCCGTCGAGCAGCGCGCGGGCCTTCGCCACGACATCCTCCCGTGCGACCGGCACGATGACACTGCCGTCGTAACCGAGTCTTTCGTTGATCTCGGCAACCCGCCTGCGCGGCGCCAGCGCCCGCGGCCGGGGAGCATAGAGATTGTTCGCCTGAGGCAACCGCAGCCGCCGAAGTTCCAGAATGTCCCTGAAACCCTTGGTGACGAGGAGACCAACCTCCGCTCCGTCGCGCTCGAGAAGCGTGTTCACGCCGAGCGTGGTGCCATGGGAGAAGTATCCGATCATGCCGGGATCGACACCATGCCTGTCTCGTAATGCCTCGAGGCCGGTGACGATGGCCTGCGCGGGGTCCTGCCGGTTGGACGGAACCTTGAGTGACGTCAGCGCCCCTGAGACATCGTTGAAGACCAGCACATCGGTGAAGGTGCCGCCGATGTCGACGCCGAGACGGTACCGTGGTTTTAGGTCATTCATCTGCCAGTCACACTTTCTGCCGGGCACGCAGCCGTCGCGTGGAACTCCCGCTCGTCGCGAATTTTGTTCCAAATAGTGGGATTGTCATTCAACATACGATACTTCTGGTGTGATGAACAGGGGCTTCGTTTGGCACCTGGCGCATCCAGCCTCACGCATACCGCAGATGGCGCATGGGCGGTCCGGCGGTCATGGCCTGCGCCGCCCTGACGATGGCCTGCGCGTCGATCCCGAAGTGGCGGTAGAGATCGGCAAGCGACCCCGTCTGCCCGAAATGCTCGACGCCCAGCGCGCGGGTACGGTGTCCCGCAACCGCGCCGAGCCAACCCAGTGCGGCCGGGTGGCCGTCCACCACGGTGACGAGCGCGCATTCGCGCGGCACTTCGGCCAGCATGCGCTCGATGTGGCTCAGGGCGTGTGGCAGGCCGTTCTCGCGGGCCTTTGCGGCGGCGGTCCATCCGGCGTTCAGCCGGTCGGCCGACGTGACCGCCAGCAGGCCGACGTCGCGCCGGTCTTCCGCCATCAACCCCGCCGCCCGGATGGCCTCGGGTGCGATGGCCCCCGTGTAGACGACAACGACCTCGGCATTGGGGCCGGGCCGGCGCATCCAGTAGGCGCCATCGATGAGTCCGGCGGCGAGGTCGGGTGTTACGCGGCGGGCGTCGAACTGTTCCATGATCGCACCGAAGCGGGTTCGGTTAAGTCGCTGCGTCTGCGCTGCCGCTCGCGTCTGCGCGGCGGCTGGGCCGCGGGCGTGCCGATCCTCCATCTCGATGCCACGCTGCGCCCTGAACTGGTCGAACCCTATCTGCCCTATATGGAGATCGGGGCGCTTGTTGCCGCGCGCCAGCCCCATGTCCGGGTGCGTCAGGTTACCCAGAGCCCCACCTCGGCAAAAGCCTTGACGCCCCTCGCAGAAGCCCCTGCGCGTGATCAGAAGGTTGCTGCAACTCATCTTCGCGATCTCATGGCCTGGATCCGGCTTCGCGCCCGGCAGTGCCACCGGCCGGATACTGACATGGATGTGCTGGTAATCGGCCAGAAGGCGGCCG